>JAYUVJ010000234.1:0-9321 GCA_043754155.1 Acidimicrobiia bacterium | reverse complement strand
ACAAAGGAGAAGCACGCCACGCCCTCGCGAAAGCCGTGTTCTTCTACCGGCTCAGCAAATTCCGCGACCGCACCTTCGAACAACAACGATACGAGCATCCGGCCTCAACCTCCCCACCGCAGCAATCGTGCCCTGGAACACCGTCTACACCGAACGAGCCACCAGAGCCATCGCCTCCCAGCAGCCCATCAACGCCGATTTGCTCCAGCACCTCTCGCCACTCGGCTGGGAACACATCAACCTCACCGGCGACTACACCTGGAAAACCCGCCACAACCCAAACACCAACAAATACAGGCCCTACGGGCCGTTCCAAATCCTTAACGTGCTCTGTGGTCCGTTTTCTCACGCCTCCCGTAGAAGCGCCCAGCGAATGGCGACCTCGAGCCCGAACTCGCGCCGGGCGGTTCGCAACCGCCACAATCGGCAAAATCGCAGCAACATGGGAAATCGTAAAGGGCACACCCCCAGGTTAGAGACCCTTTGACCTCGTCGGCGACGCCAAACCCGGTTTAGGAGATTCGGGCTAGGAGGGCGGTTTCTAGGGTGGTGAGGGTAACGGGGTTGGTAATGGGGCCGCCGTCTTGGCAGACGTAGAAGACGTCGACGACTTCGTTGCCGAGGGTTTCGACCAGGGCGACGCGAATGTCTAGGCCGGCTTGGGCCAGAACGTCGGCGACGTCGTAGAGAATGCCGACGCGGTCGGGGGCGCGAACTTCGATGAGCGTGGAAGTGGCACTAGCTTTGGTATCGATGAGCACGGCAGGTGGGGCGGCGGGCGCGGCACTGGTGCGACGTTTGGTGCCGGCATAGGCCAGGGCACGTTCGGTGAGTTTCTTGCCAATGTCAAGCTCGCCATTGAGCGCCTTATCCAGATCACGTTCGATCTTGTTCCACGGCGGTTCGCCACCCAAGCGACGCTCGATCCGGTACTCCTCCACCGCCAAGCCATCGTGCGAACTCCAACCGTTGGCGGACAGCACCTCGACCCCATGCATCGACAATGCCCCGGCCACGGTGGCGAGCAAGCCGGTGCGGTCGTTCGCCACTACGGTGCAGGACCCCTGGCGAGGAAGTATCCGCAGCATGCCATCGAACCGAACTGTTTCGAGCACTTCAAGATGCCATGGCGACGGAAATTCCTCAAGGCTTGGTGGCAGGGTAACGCCGGAGAGATGCGCTCGAGCCAAATCAACTAACTGCGTGATAAGCCTCTTCTTCCACTCACTCCAGGCCGTAACCCCGGTGGCCAAAGAGTCTGCTTCGGTAAGTGCACCTAGCAGTTCGAGAACCTCGATTGATTGCACCGCCTCGGCCACCGATGCAATAGTGGCCGGTTCGGAAAGATCTCTACGCGTAGCAACTTCGGGCAGCAAAAGGTGATGAGCAACCATGGCGACGAGCACTGCCGTGTCATCCGCGTCGAACCCCATTCGGGCACCGATATCGGCGACGAGTTCCATCCCGACAACAGTGTGGTCACCGGGAAAGCCCTTGCCAATGTCGTGCAACAACGCACCGACCAGCAGAAGATCAGGACGGTGGACCGATCGGACTAATGCCGCTGCGTTTATAGCCGTTTCACACAGGTGGCGGTCGACGGTGAAACGGTGATACGCGTTTCGTTGTGGTTTACAGCGAACCGCTTCCCACTCGGGCAGTACGCGCTCAAACAACCGGAAACGGTCAAGGGCTTCGATCACCCGCAACGCACTGCGACCAGCTCCCAGCAATCGAACGAACGCGGCTCGTGCGGGTGCGGGCCAGGATGTGGCAATTGGGGTTACCTCGGCCGCGAATCGATCCAAGGTCGAAGTGGCGATCGTGACATTGGCCTGAGCAGCGGCAGCAGCAACACGCAACATGTCGGTGGCATCGACCGCACCGAACGTGCCATCGTTGCCCCCACCATCGACGCTCGGACCCGAGCCGGCAAATGCAGCCGAGAGCGTCATTCGTCCGTTTACCAGTTCAACGCCATCCCCGTAACGCACCGTTGGCAACGCGGCTTTCGGGGCGTTCATTTGCTCCCAAAAACGCTCACTGGTCCACTGGATCTCGCGACCGGCCACCGAGATCCGACGCATCAATTCATCGTCGGAAATGCCAAACGCTTCGGCAACTGCGGCTTGGTCCTGCAGATGCAGCTGATCATTTGCGCGCTTACAAACTAAATGAAGCACCGTACGCACATCGAGCAGTAGCTCCTCGTGAACCGTCAATCCTTCACGCTGAATTTCCATCCGGGCGACGACTTCTGGACGGCCGGTGGCAATGGCCCAGTCCATGGCATGCAGGTCACGGAGCGATCCTTGGCCTTCTTTTAGATCAGGCTCCAACATGAACGCCACTTCGCCATACTTCTGATGACGAACGGCCACAGCTTCTGCAATCCCGGTAATCCGTTTTGCCCCGGCCTTTTGCCACCGGCTCAGCGCACCGAAACCAAGTTCTTCAGTGATCGATTCCGAACCGGCGACATGGCGAACGTTCAGAAATGCGGTCGCTGCCACCAAATCGCTGTCGGCCAAAGCCAGGGCCGATTTGATGGTGTGAACAATGGGGGTGACCGTCCAACCGTCGTCCCACAGTGGATACCAAAGTGCTTGAGCTACTTGGCTGACCAACTCCACCGAAGTCTTTTGCGGGTGCACCAAGGCGAGATCCAGATCGCTCCAAGGGCAAAGCTGCAACTTCGCGGTGCCAGCCATAGCCACGATGGCCCAGCCGTTCGGAAGATGCTGAGCTGCCACCTCAGAGATACGAGCAAACGCGCAATCGACGAGGGCCGCCCGCAACAACGCTGGAGTACCAACGGGTTGGCCAAGCAACTCTCGCCGATTCACAAGTTGCCTTTCGAGCCAGCACACTCGCTAATCACGGCAGACCACGATTGACCCACAGTGCTAAATAGCGTCGTCGCCACGCTCGCCGGTTCGTATGCGTACAACATTTTCTACTGTGGTTACCCAAATCTTGCCGTCGCCAATCTTTTCGGTGCGAGCAGCAGTCACGATGCATTCAACAACGGCATCGGCTTCGTCGTCGGCCACAAGAACTTCGATGCGAATTTTGGGCACAAAGTCAATCGTATATTCCTGACCGCGGTACACCTCAGTATGGCCACGTTGACGACCAAAGCCCTGGACCTCGGTGACAGTCATGCCGTTGACGCCAGCTTTTTGGAGTGCGTCTTTCACATCGTCGAGCTTGAACGGTTTGAGAATTGCCGTGATCAACTTCATGTTCAGATCCTTCCAGAGAACGAGTATGCAGTTTCTTGATGCTGTGAGAGATCAAGTCCTTCGGATTCATCATCGCTCGAAACTCGAAGACCAATGGTCTTGTGGATGGCAATGGCAATCGCATAGGACAGAACTCCCGACCACACCAAGGTGGCCAAGGTAGCGATGAGCTGGTTCACCAGCAACTTCGTTCCTCCGCCGTTGAAGAGGCCGTCGGCACCCAAAGCGTTCACGCCCTTGGTAGCAAAGAAACCGAGCAGCAAGGAGCCCAAAATGCCACCGATAAGGTGCACACCGATGACGTCTAGTGCGTCGTCGAGCTTGAGGATGGACTTCAGCTTGAGGGCCAGGTAACAAACCACACCGGCAAGGGCACCAATAAGCAATGCGCCCATAGTGTTTACAAAACCGGCACATGGCGTGATGGCTACGAGTCCAGCAACAGCGCCTGATGCTGCGCCAAGCGTGGTGGCATGTCCGCCCTTTACGCGCTCCGCAACGAGCCAAGTACACATAGCGGCCGCTGCGGCAATGTGGGTGTTCATGAAGGCCTGTACGGCCAAGTCGTTGGCGCCCAGGGCCGAACCAGCGTTGAAACCAAACCATCCGAACCACAAGATGCCGGTGCCGAGCAATGTAAGGGGAAGCGAATGGGGTGGCATGGGCTCTTTGCCGTGACCTTTACGGGGGCCAATGACCTTCACGACGACGAGCGCGGCAATTCCGGCGTTGATGTGGACCACTGCGCCACCGGCAAAATCGAGCGCACCGCGCTTGAACAACCAACCGGTGGGGCTGAACACCCAGTGAGCAACCGGGGCGTACACAACGAGCAGCCAGATCGCAATGAATACGGCATAGCCGCTGAACTTCAAACGGTCTGCCGTTGCACCGGTAATGAGTGCGGGCGTGATGATGGCGAACATCATTTGGTAGGCCACAAACAGAAGCGGTGGAATCACCAGGGCAAAATCGCCGACGTACCCGGGAAGCACTTTGGCTCCGGCCCCTGCGACATGTGCCAAACCAGCGAAGTCAAAGTTCCCGATAAACCCGCCCCCATCGCCAAAGGCCAGCGAGAAGCCGATGAGCACCCAGATCACGCTGATGATGCCTATAGCGAAGTAGTTCTGCATCAACATGCCCAATACGTGGCGGGCGCGCACCATCCCGCCATAGAAGAAGGCCAGGCCTGGGGTCATGAAGAGCACAAGGGCGGCCGAAACCAACACCCAAGCGGTACTTCCCGAATCAATCGCGGCAAACATCGTTCAAATTCCCCTGGCCGAAATCTGATAGCGGATGGGTATCTCGGCGCCCGACAGCATTTCCGAATGGGGTTTCCCCGGTGATTCAGTTTTGTTTCCAAAATATGAACACAAGTTCACCATTCAGCTCGTCGCGCTTTTTCTCCGTGTTTGCACCGATTCTGGCCCACGCAGAAACTTACCGATTAGTGCTGTGCCAATTTGCCGCTTGAGAACATCGCGGCTTCGCTTCGGTCCAGCAGAGTTTGATGAAAAGCGCTGTGCCGGTTTGTGCTTGCATCCGTTACAAACCGTCGCAACAGTTGGGGACGGCTCGCTAGCGATTCAGCTTCGAGGCTCGACCAAGGCAGTTTGCAGGTCGACGCTAAGTTCCCGGCGTTCGTCAAACACAAAGCACGATCCATCCCAGTACTTTTCTGGTTGGTCGGCCTGTTGGAGAAAGTTCAAAATCCCGCCGTCGAGCGTGACCACTTCAACGCCCCGGCTAGCCGCCCACGCTGCTGTTTTATCGCAACGGATCCCGCCGGTGCAGTACATGGCAATGGTGCGATCACCCCATTCGGGCAGGTGCTCGTCGAAATACTCTGCGAACTGACGAAAGTTGCTTACACCGGGATCAACCGCGTTGCGAAATCGCCCCATACCAAATTCAAACGAGTTTCGGTTATCAATAACCACTACATGTTCGCGGTTATCTTCGGCGAGAAGTTCAGCCCATTCTTTTGGAGAAACCGCACGTCCGCCACCGACCGCGCCGTTAAAATCCTCCAGCCCCAACGGAACAATTTCGCGTTTTACCTTGACCTTCAGTTTACGGAAGACCGTGGCTTCGCAGCCCGTGCGTTTCACAAATAGGTTCGCAAAACGGGTATCTGATTCAAACCAGTTCTTTGCCCCGTCAAGCGCTTCGGGAGTACCGCACAACATGACGTTGATTCCTTCCACAGCAATGAGCACGGTGCCGAGCAATCCGAACGAATCAAGGATCACCTCTACATCGACCGCCAGCTCCTTGGGATCGTCGACAACAACGAACCGATAGTAAGAGTCGACTGCCAGCTCTTGCCTTTGGGCCTGCAGGGTTCGATTAGGGGGTATCGACTCACGACTAATTGCGCTCACCCACCAAGTCTAGGAACCAATCAGGCCCCCCTCGCCGCCAAAGCACCCCAAAGCATCGAACCCTCGGCTCCACATACCGGCATGACAAGATATCCAGCGCACGCGAGTTACGAACATTCCGAGGAGTCTGGCAATACCGATCAAAGACGAGCGGTAACTTCGGATAAAGCCGCAGACCACCGACGCAAAGCACTACGAAGCCACTTGGCCCAACCGATTCACCGCCGACCAACTTACGCCACTTGGCCGTTCTGGTCTTGATCTGATGTAAGCCTAAAGGAAACAACCTCAGAAGGTATTTCGGGGCTAAAGCTGCGGACGAACTACCTCAGCCAGCAGCTGTAGATGTTCTAGATCCTGCAGATCCATGATTTGGAGGTACATCCTCTGCACCCCCGCCGCTTTCAACTCCCGCAGTTTTACCGCCACCTCATCGGGAGTTCCGCATATCCCGTTCTCGCGTAGCTCCGAAACCTCCCTCCCAATTCGTGCAGCGCGTTTAGCAATCTCCGCTTCGGTTCGTCCGCAACACACGATCTGGGCCGTGGACCAAACCATCGTTGATGGATCACGTTGTTGTGCTACACATGCAGCTCGAACTCGCCCGAATTGATCGATCATTTTCTGCATCGGCGCGAACGGCACATTAAATTCCGATGCATAAGTGGCCGCCAAACGTGGAGTGCGCTTAGGTCCGCCTCCACCAATCACGATGGGAATCTTGGCTTGGGTTGGCTTCACAAACGGCGGTGCGTCAACGAGTTGGTAATGCTTGCCAGCGTAAGAGAAGGGCACTTCGGCTTCCCACAATCCGGTGAGGATAGCCAGCTGCTCCTCAAGCTTTTCGAACCGCTCGCCCAGGCTCGGAAACTCAAGGCCATATGCCGTGTGTTCAGCGGCGTACCAGCCAGAGCCCAGGCCCAACTCGATTCGTCCACCGCTCATGGCATCGACCTGAGCCACGATGATGGCCAACGGGCCAGGTTCACGGAAGGTGGCCGCGTTGACCAGCGTGCCGAGTCGAATGGTGCTGGTGTCGCGAGCCAAGCCTGCAAGGGTGATCCATGCATCAGTAGGGCCGGGTTCGCCACTGCCCGAACCCATTTTCAAATAGTGATCGGAACGAAAGAACGCCCCGTACTTTAAAGCTTCTGCCGCCTCAGCCACCGCCAACAACGTGTCATAAGTAGCCCCTTGCTGTGGTTCAGTGAAAATGCGCAGTTCCATTCCTCTGACCCTAGTAGCGACCGTTCTTCACCCTGCTTGTTTCGTTGACCACTCGTTACGGGCCCAGGAATCGGTTTGCCCTCGGCTCAGATCCGCCTTGAAAACTTGACCTAAGCCTGCCTCGTAAACCCGTAGCCTTTCGTCGTGACATTTGGGCAGTCAAGCAGCGAGCACCCGGACACCCATGACGCTCAGTCCAAAGCGCAACGGTGGGCCAGCTCCGGCGGGATGTGGTTGACAGGACGTTGCGATGGTCCAGCACTTGGCTGCTTATCCGGAGTTGTTGAGGTTCTCGAATTGGCCGCCGACCAACTGGCTGAGGGCTCTCGGCGGGTTGGCAGCGAAGTACGAGTCGATGGTTTGGCGTTACTTGGCGAACGGGCCGCACTCGCTGGCTTAAGCCGACAAGGCTCCACAAGCTGTGGAGGCGCAACTCGGTTGTTGCAAACCGCCGACGGCTACCTAGCGCTCAGCCTCGCCCGCCCGGACGATGTCGCCCTCCTTCCCGCCTTGTTTGGTGATGCATTCATCCCCGATCCACTCATCCTCGATTCGTTCGTCGTCGATTCGTTCGTCGTCGATTCGTCCACTGATGCGCTCCTGAATGGCGCCGCGGCTATCAAGTCTTCGAGCAGCTCAGTCGAGTCAAGCAGCTCAGGAAACAATAAGATCTGGGCCTCCATCGAAACGATTGTGCGCAAGGCACGGGCCCAAGACCTAGTTAATCGAGGCACCGAACTCGGGCTTGCACTTGCAGCTCTTCCACAAACCGCTCAGCCGCTCGGCCGGGTCAAAAGTGATGACTATGTATCGACAACTGACCCAACCCTCCTAGCTCGAACACACGACGGCCACGGCCGCCACAGTCATAGCGGTGCGGTTTCCTTTCGACTAGCTAGCGCGGTGCTAAGAACCAAGTTGTCGCTGCCGAACGTATACCACGGGATCCCCGCCACGAGCCCAATACGGGTTGTTGACCTTTCTTCTCTCTGGGCCGGACCACTGTGCGCTCAGCTCTTGGCTACTGCAGGCTGCGACGTGATCAAAGTTGAATCGAACTCGCGACCCGACGGCGCTCGGTTGGGTTCGAGGGAATTCTTCGACCTGCTAAACGGCCAGAAACGGTCAGTCGTCTTGGATTTCGCCGATCGTGAGGACCTACGTGCACTTATCGATCTACTTGCCAGCGCCGACGTCGTCATAGAAGCTTCCCGACCCCGCGCCTTAGAGCAACTTGGCATCGATCGCCAAACCTTGTTGGCGACGACAAGAATTTCCGTATGGCTACAAATCACCGGCCACGGTGCTATCGGGACTGACGAAAACCGCATTGGGTTTGGCGATGACGCTGCCGTAGCGGAAGGCTTGGTCTCCTGGGATGATGATCTACCCGTCTTTTGTGCCGACGCGATCGCCGATCCCGCAACTGGCCTAATAGCTGCGTCTGCCGTGCTCGAAGCCCTAGACGCTGGCGGAAAATGGGTTCTCGATGCATCGTTACGCAGAACCGCGGAAGCGATGGCGTATGGCCCAGTGCTCAATTGGAGAGGTGAAGTTGCAACTCCAAGAACCCGAGGCATTATCCAAACTGCTCCCGTCAAGGGTGCTGATACCGAATCAATTATCAGCGCGCTTACCTCACGCCCAGCAGATGGTTTTCGGCCGTGTTGAATCCACGGAGCGGCCGCTGCACCGCTAGTGCGCCTACCAACTCCCCAATCTGAAACTTTTGGATCTCACACAATGCCCATCTCCACGATGATCTCATGAACAAGACTCCGAACACGGGCGATCGATCCACCATTACCAACGCCGAAGTCGATGGACAAATGGTTGACGTTGAAATCATGGATGGCCTGGTCTCTGCGGTAACACCGAGTTCTGAACGGTCAGCGTTAAACATCTCAAACGGTGGCACGACACTCGATGCCGACGGGGGTGCACTCATCCCCGGGCTTCACGATCACCACACGCACATCTTGGCGTTTGCAGCGTCACGGTCCTCGTTGCAGTGCGGGCCCCGATTAGCGGGTGATGCCAGCCAACTACAGAACCAACTGCAGCAGGCCGCCGCGGACAGAAAATCTGGAGAATGGCTAAGAGGCGTTGGTTATCACGAATCCACTGCCGGACCTCTCGATCGATTCGTGCTTGATACATTGGTCGTGGATCGGCCGGTGCGTTTGCAACACCGATCGGGCCACGCTTGGTTCCTTAACACTGCGGCGCTTGTCGCGGTTGGCATTGATCCGCTAAGCGCGCAGAACAATCTTCCCGACGGGTTCCAACGCGACGCACACGGCCTGCCCACGGGGGTGTTGTTCGGCGTCGATGATTGGTTAGGCGCCCGAGTTCCCCGCGTACCGCTTGACCTCGCTGGCGCCGGTGCCGAATTGGCTAGCTACGGAATCACCGGCCTCACCGATGCCACACCAACAACCAGTCGAGACGACCTCACC
>JAYUVJ010000233.1:0-9047 GCA_043754155.1 Acidimicrobiia bacterium | reverse complement strand
GAGTGATTCTTGGAACATCACCAAGCTCGCTTCCGCAGCTGCTTTTTGCTCAGCGGAGAAGCAATAAATTCCGGATCGATACTGTGTCCCCATATCATTTCCTTGGCGCATGCCTTGGGTGGGATCGTGGTTTTCCCAGAACACCTTGAGCATTGCGTCGTAGGACGTGAGCGAAGTGTCGAATGCAACAAGCACTACCTCGTTGTGCCCTGTTCTCCCTGTGCACACTTCTTGATAGGTAGGGTTCGGTGTGATGCCAGCGGCGTAACCAACCGCTGTCGAGAAAACACCGGGGGTTTGCCAAAACTTTCGTTCTGCGCCCCAAAAGCAACCAAAGCCAAACATAGCAAGCTCAATGCCTGGAGCAAACGGACCAGCCAGCGGGTTCCCATTTACAAAGTGAGAACCTGGAACAACGATCGCCTGATCGCGGCCGGGCAGTGCTGTTTCAAGGGTAGGAAGTTCGAGAGATTTTCGTCCAAAAAGAGCCATGCTCCACTCTAGAAGTTTGAACCGCCTACTTTCACGCTCGAACTTGAGCTTCAAAGCTCCCACTCAGCATTTGACAGCTCCCCGGGTAGCCACGTCGCCACTAAGGATCCAGAGAACACGAAACCTAACATTTCTCGGGACGGTCCCATCAGACGGAACGATATTTCTAAAATCGGCGCTGACGCAGTGGGCCGGTAGCCTGGTGTGATGGGAAAGATCCACGAGAAAGTTCTGGAGGGCCGAACGATGTCGTTCGAGTTCTTCCCGCCAAAAACCGATGAGGCTCAACGAGTGCTGATCGATACTCTTCGGGACCTGGAACAACTCAAGCCCTCGTTCGTTTCTGTTACCTATGGGGCTGGTGGAACTACCCGAGATCGTACCCATGATTTGATCGTTGGGCTCATGAGGACAACCCACATGGCTCCAATGGCCCACCTCACTTGCGCGGGTCACACTCGTCTTGATTTGGCCGAAATTCTTGTTCGCTACGCCCGCGCTGGATTGAAGAATTTGCTTGCCTTGGGCGGCGATCCACCAAAGGAACTTGGAGTGCCCGAGGGAGATCTTCGCTACGCCGAACAACTGGTGGACTTAGCGCATGCCATTGGCGATTTTTCGATCGGTATCGCTGCTCATCCAGAGGGCCATCCTGCCTCGGCAGATTTGGCTACGGATCGCAAGCACCTCGCCCGCAAACTTGCGCTGGCCGATTTTGCCGTAACTCAGTTTTTCTTTGACGTTGATCACTATCTCTCGATGGTGAACGCGCTGTCTGATCTTGGCGTTGATAAGCCAGTGATTCCCGGCGTGATGCCCATCATCAATGTTGCGGGTATTGCCAAGATGAGCCAGATGTCAGGAGCCACAATGCCAGCGCGCTTAATGGTTCGCCTTGAGAAAGCCGAGCGTTTGGGTGGGCAGGCGGAGGTTTACAAGGTTGGCGTTGATGCCGCAACAGAGCTCTCTCAAGAACTCCTCGATGCCGGCGCACCAGGACTTCACTTCTACACAATGAACCGCTCAGGTGCCACGTTGGAAATCTTCAAGAATCTGGCAACCGAAGATCTCATCGTGGTTTAGGGCGGTCGGGTGAATGCGGCGCTACCCTCACCAACGCTGCCGACGAGCCATCTCACGATTCGCGCTTATTCCTGGCCATCGATCGCAACGTTGGTAGGTTTCGGCGGGATCACCGTTCGGCAGTGGTCAATGCGATTTCGCTGTTCCCCTCAGCCAAGCCAGCAATGAGTTCGGCAATTCGATTCGGTTGATCCCAACAAACCAGCGTCTTACAGTTCTCAATCATGACCAAATTCGCGTTGGGGATTTCACGGCAAAAACGTTCGGCAAGTGCTGGTTTGAAAACCTTGTCATCGGCTCCCCAGGCGACGAGGAACGGAAGATTTGTGGTGCGCAACGTTGCTGCTGCCGCGTTGGTTACCTCGGGACCGAAACCTTTGATCACCTTGTTGACATCTCGTCGTACCAGTTTGTTGGCGAGCATGGCTTTGGCCCAGCGATCAATCTTTATGCCATCGACCTTGTTCGTGAGTAGCCCGAACATGAAAGGAAGTCCCCATAGTTTTCTGATCCTTAGTGCTCGTGCCGTGAGCGAAATCCCACCCGGGAGGTAGGGGAGGGCTTTGAAATAGCTAAACATTTTTGGCGGGAATTCTCCATACATATCGCAGTTGGTCAACACCACTCTTCCAAGCCGTTCTGGATGATTCGCTGCTACAACCTGAGCGATTGCGCCACCACTGTCGTTGCCTACCAACGTCACATCGTTAGCGCCGAGATGTTCGATCAGTTCATGTACCGCTCGGGCTAGACCTGCTGCCGAGAGATCAGCGTCGGCATGTGCAGGAATGCGGTGTGCGCCCATGGGAAGGGTTGGGAAGATGCAGCGATACCGATTCGAAAGGAGCGGCACCATCGTGTCCCAATGGGTGCTGTCGGCCAGGACGAGATGGAGAAACACGATCACCGGGCCTTCGCCAACTTCGTGATACTCAATCGTGCCGAGGTGTGTTTGGACTTGCTTGGGTTCGGGCCACATTCCAAACAACGTTGTTCCAGACATTGGGATTCTCCTATACTTGTAGTTGTCGCTACAAACCGTATTGTAGTGATCACTACAAGTCAAGAGAAATATGGGCCATCGACATACCAAAGTAGAGATTCTCGAAGCCGGGCTTGCTGCGGCGATCAAAGAGGGTTTGAGCCAGCTCACGTTCGGTCGTTTGGCCAAGCGACTCGGGATCAACGATCGCACCATCGTGTATTATTTTCCCAGTAAGGACGATCTCATAAGCGAAGTCATCGTCTCGATGGGGCTGCAACTGCAAGCCACATTGGCAAGCGCATTCATCGAGCCCGCTACAGATCACATCGGGCTCCTCAAGGCGGCGTGGCCAGTGCTGGCCCGAGTGGAGGTCGATCCGATTTTCTCACTCTTTTTCGAAGCAAACGGTTTAGCTGCGACCGGGCGAGACCCGTATAGGACGCTTGTGCCCATGTTAGTTGAGACCTGGATCGAATGGACCACCACGTTCCTTAAAGGCACCACCAAGCAGCGGCGCATCGAAGCAGAAACTGCCATCGCCGTCCTTGATGGCCTAATCCTGCTACGCCTGCTCTCTGGACCAGTTGCCGCACAACGCGCCGCCCATCGCCTAGGCATCAGCTGACGCCCTAGGTCTGCTTAATTCTTCCGCGCGATTGCAAAGACCGGTCGGCGCATTGGTCTGGCGGCGGCGCTCCTTGGCTGGTTCGTTGGCGGTGGAATCGCCTAGCTAGCTAAGAGATCTTGCGGCTCTTCCAAGCCAACCAAGGATGCGATTCAGCAAGTAGGCAAACTCATCACCGCAGCAATATCCCAGTTTTATAATCTGCTCTGCCGGCCACCAAAGCGTTCAGCTGCTTGGCGAAAATCTGGGCTCGGCGGTAGGTTGCGGTACATGTCCTCCGTATTGCTTGAAGAGCTTGAACCCGATATTGCCCTCATCACGTTGAATCGTCCAGACAGTCTGAACTCCATTGACGGGTCACTCATTCAAGGCCTCGATGATGCACTCGATGAGATCGAAAATTCTGGTGAGTACCGAGCGGTCATCCTTACCGGCGCCGGACGAGGCTTTTCTTCAGGGGCTGATCTTTCAGGACTTGGTCAAGGCTGGGTAAAACCAGCACGTACACCTATGAAAACAACGTACGACTCCCAAGTTCGCCTGACCGATCTGATGCAACGTATCTACGAACTTTCGTTGCCCGTGATCGCTGCGGTAAATGGTGTCGCCGTTGGTGGTGGATTGGCCTTTGCGTTGCATTGCGATGTTCGCGTTGCCTCCGAGACCGCACGGTTTGGTTCAGTGTTTATCAAAGCCGGATTGTCCTCGATGGACATGGGCACCAGTTATCTTTTGCCCAAGATCGTCGGCGCAGGTCGAGCCCGAGAGATGATGCTTACGGGGCGGATTATCGATGCAACGGAGGCTGAGCGTGCCGGCCTTGTTCATAGTGTTGTTCCGGCGGATCAGCTCATGACTGCGGCGCTAAAGGTTGCCCACAACATCACCGTGAACAACGAGTTTGGCGTATGGCAAACCAAGATTGGCTTGAACGCTGCCTTGGATGCACCCAGCTTGCGACATGCCAAAGAGATCGAGAACAGAACTCAAATTCTTACGGGCCAAACTTCTTACCCAAAAGAAGCAGCACAAGCTCGCATCGAACGTCGGCCAACGAATTTCGATCGGCTCTAGCCATGTTAAGACGCATCCAGTCAATCCAAAGCAAAGGCTCGAACGGAATCTGAAATTCGGGCTTCGACTGATTGCGACGCCTGGTGGGGAGTCACATACAGGGGCTTGATGAGAGACCCTGAAATTCAAACAATCACCCACATTTCGCCGGTTAAGGGCGCTTCGCGATGGCAAGTGGACTGAGCAAAGTTCGCGGGTTCACGCGGCTTGCGTTGCCGGTCTGGCTCGCCTTGTCGGTGATGCGCGCTCAACTACGGTCATCGAAAATTCGAATCTGGGAGTTGACCGATAAATGGGTTCCTGATCGGGCCGAGGTAGCGGAGTTGCGCTCCGCCAAGATGCCAGGAACCTAGCTCGGCTAGCGATCCGATGGTCAGACCGGCGCTGGCGTTGACTCCTACCACACGCGAATGCGGAGCACGCAAGCGGTCCGTGTGCCAACGTTCATCCCACCTTACGGACCCTGAGATTCGTTATGAAATCAAGTCGTGCAGCACGGCGATGAGGGACCCTGCGCTCAGGTTTGCTGATCTTCGTGTTTCCTTATGGACTTGCTAGCTGCCGTTCGAGGTCGGTGAAAGCCGCGATAATTTCAGGGGCTTCGTAGGCACGGTTGCGGCGTCCAACGTTGACCTGTTGCAGGATGCCTGAGTCGACGAGTTGGGTTTTGCGAGACCTTCGTATTCAGTTGACCATCGTAGTTTCAAAAGCTGTGACAAAGATTTCTCATATTCAAGGTCACTACACAACCTTTAATATGGACACTCCTTCTAAAAGTTGACTCGGCAGCATTACGACACTCCGCTTTAAGCGTGCTTCAGTAGAGGCATGATTGACTCGCACGTGCATCTTCTTCCGGACCGTTTGGCCGCCAAGATACGGGCCTTCTTTGACCGCGGACTTCCAACACAGCTGGCCTATCCGATTGATCACGGATTCGTGTTGGATCGTTTGGCCGAAGCAGGAATTACAAAAGTTTGGTCCCTTCCCTACGCGCACAAACCATCAGTTGGCGAAGGCATGAACGTGTCACTTGCCGAGATCGCTCGAACTGCTCATAGTGTCAGAATCGTTAACGGATCAACCGTGCATCCCGACGACGACAACCCGCTCGCAATCGTTCGACACGCCGTAGAAGAACTCGAGTCAAAGGTCTTGAAATTGCACTGCTCCGTCGGTGATTTTGCCGTTGACACTCCGCTGCTCGATCCCATTTGGAAGTACTCAAGCGAGCACTCATTGCCGGTGGTGATTCACCTCGGCCACCACACCAACGGCTTTACCGAGAGCGACGAGCTCGATCCCATAGAAGTGGTGGCCGAGCGTTTTCCGGAAGCCGTGATCATCATCGCGCATTGTGGACATCGTGCCGCGGCCCAAGCCCTCAACATCATCGAACGCCGCTCCAACGTGTACGCCGATCTCACCCCCGTCGTTTTCGAGCCCGTTGCTTTACCAGCAGGTCGAGCGCAACAGCTTCACACCAAACTCCTCTTCGGCACCGATGCACCTAACACCGCCATAACCGCCGAAGCCGCGCTCGATCATCTTCGCGCACAAACGCTCACCGAAGCGGCTTGGCAGGCAATCACCCACGATAACGCCGAACGCCTAACCAACGCCGTGCACTAGGGCCTTGCTGAACTCGCCTTTGGAGCTACCGCAGACGTTCAGAAAGCACGGCAAGACCATCGCCCGAAAGATCACACAGGGCTGCGCGTCGATTCGTAACCGCCATCATGATGGATTCTCCGGTGCCGGTTACCAAGGGCCCCGATCCACTCGACCAATCACTTTCGGTGCCAGCAAACCGTAGACCGTCGGTCCGTTTGGCCGGTCAAATCCGCGAGCGTAAGCATCGGCCTTGCGTTCAATCCTGTTGCTGCCGCTTGATGGACCACGGTTCTGGTTTAGAACCATTGACCCGAGTTTTTAGACACCTACAGTTGAGGGATGGCTTTGCAACTTCGAGTTCTCGATGGTGACTATTCGGTAAGTCGGCTGGCCGGTGAGACAGCGATTCCTCTCTGGGCAGATGGCGACGGCTTTGTTTCCATCAGTCGCGGCGCAGATGAGCTGAGCATCGTCTGTTTGTCAGTAAGAGTTCCCATTGAAGATCCGCCCCGGCAGTCCGAAGCAGGTTGGGCATGTTTGCAACTGGTCGGCCCCTTCGCCTTTACTCTCACAGGGATTCTTGTTGCCGTCATCAAACCACTCGCCGAGGCGGGTATCGGCATCTTCGCCGTCTCCACCTTCGACACCGACTACGTGATGGTCAAACACGAACGATTGGCAGACACGATCGGAGCATTAACCAACAATGGTCACAGCGTGACGTGAGAAATCTGGCAGCGAACTTCGCCGGGCCGACTTCGTTGCTCGAACGGGCGTTGTGACGGTTTGTACTGTCTATCGTCACATTTCGTCGCAACGTTTCGCTCTGGGCCATCCCACAGCTAAGCAGTCACGTGCTTTAGATAAGTCTGCATATCAATATTGGAACCGCACACGATAAGGCCAACTTGTGCACCGTCGAGACGATCTCGGAGCGGACCAACAAGTGCGGCAAGCGCAGCAGCACCAGCGGGTTCCACGGCGAGTTTGGCATCGAGGAAGGAGAGTCGCATGGCAGAGCGAAGATCATCATCGGAGACGAGAACCAGATCGTCAACATTGCGGCGCGCAAGTTCGAAAGTAAACGGCAGCGCGTAGGGAGCGCCCAGACTGTCGGCAATCGTCGCCACCTTCTCGATGGGCCGAGGTTCGCCTGCCGAAAACGATCGGTGCATGGAATCGGCGCCTTCAGGCTCCACCCCAAACACTAAACATGATGGATTCACCAGCTTGACAGCAGCGGAAACACCGGCTATCAAACCGCCGCCACCGATGGGCACGATCACTGCATCAAGATCGGGAACTTGGGTCATGAATTCCAACCCAACCGTTGCCGTGCCGAGTGCCGTTGAACGACCCTCAAACGGGTGCACCAAGGTGCGGCCCTCAGAAACAACTAGGGCATCGGCAGCGGCAAAGGCTTCTTGCGCCGAACCCGACATCACAATCTCGGCACCAAAGCTGTTGGCAAGTTCAACCCGTCGGGGATTGGCGGTGTTGATCATCATGATTTTCGCGGCAACACCCACCATTTGCGCCGCCCACGCTGCTGCAATCGCGTGATTACCAGCGCTGACCGCAGTGATGCCACGTGCACGTTGGTCATCAGTGAGCTTCAACATGTTCACCAACGCGCCACGGGCTTTGAAGCTCCCCGTTCGCTGCAACAGCTCCAGCTTGGCACTCACTCTGGTTTCCGAACCAAGAAGCTTCGGAAGCTCCTCGCCAGGCCACGTGATCGATGGCGTCACCAACACGTGTTTGACGATCAGTGCGTGCGCGTGGCGAATCTCCTCAAGCGTTAGTGGCTCGAAGGTGTCGACGAAGCCTGCGTGCCCGTTCGTTTGCGCGCGCCCATTAAATGAGTTCATGCCACAGAATCTAGAGCCCCACAGTCCACTCTCACTCCGAAAGTACGCCACCCCCACCACTGGCTCCTCCGATGCTCTTGTTCTTTGAAATACTGAGCACAATCGCCACGGTAAGCATCGACACAATGATGGCCAGCGAAAGGTAGGTGTTCATGTGATACCAACGCGATGCTGTCATCTTGAGGCCGACGAACACAAGCACTCCTCCCAAAGCATGGGAGAGGTAGTAGAACTTTTCTTTGGCATTGGCCAACAGGAAATACATCGCCCGCAATCCCAGAATGGCAAAGGCATTTGAGGAGAACACCAGGAACGGTTCTTGCGAAACGGCAAGAATCGCTGGCACCGAATCGACGGCGAAAATGACGTCGGTAACTTCGATGACGACGAGGGCCGCAAACAGTGGCGTAGCAGCACGTTTGCCATTGAGCTTGGTGAAGAACTTCTGCCCATCCAAGGTATCGGTTACCGGCATAACTTTGCGAAGCAGTCCAAGGCCCTTGACCGCGCCTTCCTTGTCTTCTTCATGACGGTGAAGGAAGATTTTGATTCCAGTGAAAACCAGGAACACCCCGAAGATCAAAAGCAACCACCAAAACTTGGTAATAAGTGCGCTTCCTAATCCAATGAACACCGCACGAAGAGTCAGCGCGCCGAAAATTCCCCAAAACAACACTCGGTGCTGATACTTCAGCGGGATTGACAGGCTGGCAAACAGCATGGCCCACACAAAGACGTTGTCGATACTGAGTGACTTCTCAATCAGGTAGCCGCTTATGTATTCCCCGAACGCACCGCCACCAAACGTGAAGGCCATAACGGCCGCGAACCCCAAACCACATGCCACCCATGCGAGCGATTCCGTCAGCGCTTGTTTTGGGGTTGGCGTGTGTGCTTCGCGGTGAAGGTAAAGATCAACGCCGAGCATGAGCAGGATCACCGCAATAAGGGCAACCCACGCGCCAAGTGGGACATCGAGATCAACGAAATTAGAGGAAGTTGTTGAGGCTGCAGTGAGCACTAGGTACCTTTCGACTGCCAAGAAACAAATGGACAGTCGAAGGTCTTGCTCCTGCTGTTACGCAGGCGGAACGCCGGGCAGCTATTGCTACCGTATTGACGACGTATTCCGTGGGGCTACTCCCCCTCGACACCCAAAGTCTTACACAGAAATACTGAAACTGGTTTTTACTGGTTTTTGTTCAGAAATCATCAGGTGCTTAACCTCGGCCGTTGAAGTGGTTGCTGCCGACAGACCGATACGAT
The DNA here is from genome assembly GCA_043754155.1 of Acidimicrobiia bacterium. GTDB lineage: Bacteria > Actinomycetota > Acidimicrobiia > Acidimicrobiales > JANYDT01 > JANMZO01. Next base: position 37 of record JAYUVJ010000233.1, on the reverse strand, counting down.
TCGTCATGTGGCAGATGAGAAACGGGTAGCTGGGAAG
>JAYUVJ010000232.1:0-8261 GCA_043754155.1 Acidimicrobiia bacterium | reverse complement strand
ACAGATGATCAACATGAGGCCGGCGGGACCGGTGTCCTTCATGGGATCTTTGGCTCGAGTGTGGAAGTACAGTGCTCCAATGAAATAGATCGCCAGGCCGACCCCAGCGGCGATTCCGAACGGTTTCACCCATAAGCCCAGCACAATTCCAACGGCACCCGCAATTTTGAACAGTGGCAAAAGCGGTTGTATGCCCGCCGGGACCTTCATGCGTTCCATGGATTCCATGATGCGGGGATCCTTTTTCCAATCGGCAATGCTCGATCCAACACAAACGAGGGTCATTAAACCGGTCAATACAGCGAGAAAAATGAACATCTTCGTATCCTTCCAGCTAGTGGTCTCAACCGCAAAGAAAAACTTGCGTTCTACGCAGCGTTAGCAACAATGACGTTGCGGGTGTTAGAACGTGATCGTGCCACACCATATGGGTCTTGAGCGTCCGTTCGGATTGGGTTTCTATCCACTGCCCGAAGATGATCCTGGCGTTGACATTCCCCGTGAATCGGTCCGCATTGTTACCCCCGATAAGGCGCTCGTGCGTGGCATCCTGTGGCGGGCGCCAGATGGCGTTTCTGAAAAGAAGACTGCCATAATCCTTACCCATCCGCGCGGCGATTTCTCGGTTCACTACGCCTGTCCGCTGTTGGCCGCAGCCGGTTACGCCACATTTGGATTCGCCACCCGCTACCTCAATAACGACACCGACTGCCTGCACGAACTGTGCGTGATTGATGTCAAAGCCGCTGCCGACGAGATGCGCAGGCGAGGCTATGAACACGTAATACTTCTCGGCAATTCAGGCGGCGGGTCACTGATGGCATTGGCTCAGAAAGACACCGGTTGTGGGGACGGCTGGATTGGTGTTGCTGCTCATCCCGGCGAAGGGGTTTTTATGGGTCACGTAATTGATCCTTCGGTGATCAGCGAAGACGATCCGTTTGGCGTCGACCCAGAGCTTGACATGTACAACCCCGACAACGGCTGGAAACCCTGGCCCAACCCAGTCACCTACGATCGCGCTTGGCTCTCCCGTTACCGCGATGCCCAGATCGCGCGAATCGAGCGCATTGATGTTATCGCCAAAGCCTCCATTGCCGATGCCGTTGCGTCCTACCGATCACTCTCCAGTATTGATATGTCCACAGATCTTCGTGCGTACCGTGATGCCCGCCAACGCGCTGTTCACACGAAGTACATGATCACCTATCGAACCCTGGCCGATCCGGTGTACCTAGACCTATCTATCGAGGCTGACGAGCGTCCAATGGGTTCACTGTTTGCCTTTCCCGATCCCTTTGACGCCAATTATGGGCGCGGCGGTTTGGCCCGATCAATGACGGCACGAGGTTGGCTCTCCACCTGGTCGGCGCTCTCATCGCACGCCAAGTTGGCCGACACTATGCCATTTGTGAAAGTGCCGACCCTGATTCTTCACCCAACCGCCGACACCGAAATTCGTATTCGCGAGGCACTAGAAATTCGCGATGCCGCCGGAGCTTCCGACACAACGTACGTGCAAATGAAAGGTGCCCTGCACTACCTCGAAGGCTCCCGAATCGAAGCCCGCGACATCATCGTGGACTGGCTCTCCACTCGCTACAACTAAGAATGGGTAAGCATCCGAGGTTGTAGTTCTATTCGACGGTGTCGGGGGCGAAGGTGTCGCATTGGCTAGGTTCACCGGATTTGTAGCCGGTCATGAACCACTTTTGGCGTGCGGTTGAAGAGCCGTGAGTCCAAGTCTCTGGATTGACTCGGCCTTGCATTTCCTTTTGGATTCGATCATCGCCTACCGCGGCGGCAGCATCGAGACCCTGGTTGATGTCGTCGGTGGTGAGCTCAACAATCAATGGTTTTGGTCCACGAGTGGCATTGTAGGTCCATACGCCCGCATAGCAGTCTGCTTGAAGTTCTAAGCGCACAGATGAACTGTTAGGACCTTGGCGATCACCGGACTGTTCAACTTTTTTCGACGTTCCCAAAAGGTTCTGCACGTGATGTCCATATTCGTGGGCGATGACGTAAGCCTCAGCGAACGGACCACCCTGTGCTCCGAATTTGGTGCGGAGTTCTTCGTAAAAACCAAGATCGATATAGACCTTCTTGTCCCCAGGACAATAAAACGGACCCACCTCGGAAGTAGCGGGACCACAAGCCGTTTGTGTTTGCCCAGTAAAGAACTGAGTGTCAACGGTCTCATAGGTGAGATCGTTGCGCTTAAACGTGTCGTCCCAATACGCCTGCACACTGTTGACCACGCCTACGATCCGGCAATCCTGGTTTTGGTTGGCATCAGCACCGGTGCGGCACTTCGCGGAAAGCGCCGCATTGTCGCTGGCATTGACCGGTGCTTGATTGCTGGGATTGAACTGGGCGCTTGGATTTGAAACCTGATCAAGGCCTCCTCCCCCTCCTCCACTACCGCTGCTAGAACACATCTTGAGCACCAAAACAGCAACAACGATTAACATTCCGGCACCGCCACCTACACCGCGTCCACCCATTGGAAAGCCACCCATGCCGCCGCCACGACGACCTAGGCCGCCAAAACCTCCGCCTCCACCGCTAGCGCCGCGTTGGTCATCAATTTGGCTGGTATCAAGATTGGCGTTGTCATCAAATTTCATGCGGTCCTCCGAGGCGTGCGTCCCCACGACACTAGCCCCTGTCTACAAAAGCGATCACTCTGAGCAGCGGAAAGTCAGGCCGTTGCCCTATTCGCAGCGGCTTCTTTGTCGGGAATTTAACCCTTCGTGGGCGTTTCCGTGAGTATTTGGTTGCTCTGGGGCCGCCCCCTTAAACTGGACTTCTGGTTACTAACACTTCCCGATAGTGACTCACTTTGACCGGATTCTCGATCCTCAACAGCCACCCGACCTGGCGGGGAGCCAACTACGTCAAACGGTAGGAGGCGGACATCATTTTGGTCGAACCAATTTCGAATTCGGTACTCACGGAACCCGAGCGAACCAGTGCGTCAAGGTGGGCAAGAACGGATCGTCCGGCGGCTTTAAACAACTTGGGGTCTAGGCCGACGTAGAGCGCCGCCACAATTTCGGTGATGCTCTCAGGGCCGCTTTTGAGCCGTTCAAGAATCTGTGCGGTCCGAGCATTCCGATGATCAATAAGCCCACGTACAAAATCGTGCGGGTTCGTAATGGGCGAGCCATGGGTTGGGATGTAAGTCTCATCTGGGTTTTCTAGGAGCAAAGCCAAGCTCGCTAGGTAGTCATTGAGGTTTCCGCCCGGCGGTGAAATGACGCTCGTTGACCAGCCCATCACGTGGTCGCCGGTGAACAAGACCTTCTCGGACCCAAGGCGAAAACACAAGTGGTTGGCAAGGTGTCCTGGAGTGTGGACGGCTTCGAATTGCCAACCTTCGCCAATGATTCGATCACCATGTTTGGTTTGCACGTCGGGCATGAAATCGATGTCGCCGTGAGATTCGTTTGCCTCAGCATTTGCCTCAGCATTTGCCTCAGCATTTGCGTCGCTATCGTTCGCGCTCTTGTTGTCGCTGGCGTCGCCGGTGTGGTTGTTCTTGTTGTTGCTGTCATCAGGTTGGGCGGCATAGTCGCATTGACTAGTCGCTGGCTCGGGGGCTGCACCGTATCGGTCCTCCTCCGAAGGCGAGGGAACAGGATGCGGACCAAACCCGTACGTCGTGGCGCCTGTTCGTTCCTGCAGCAGAAGCGTGCCGGGAGAGTGATCTAGGTGGGTGTGCGTAACCAGAATATGGCTGACCCGCTCGGTGCCAAGCGCCGCCAGAAGTGCATCAATGTGGCGCTCGTCTGCCGGGCCTGGATCGATTATGGCTACCTCACCCCTGCCCACAATAAACGTCGCCGACCCCTTGAACGTATAGGGGCCAGGATTTTCGGCGACAATTCGTCGAACGCCCGGAATTACCTCGTCAACGGTTCTATACGCCACTTCCAAAGATCGATCAAAATGCAAAGCCATTCGTCAATTCTGCTGTGTTACCCCCTGCCGTCCAAGTTAAGTGCGCGAGTTTCCTTAAGCACACTCTTCGATTGAGGCTGAACCCGTCTTCACCGTCTTCACCGTCTTTTGGGATGAGCCGGGCCATGAGCTGAGATCTGGTTTTAGTGACCGCAAGGAGCGAAGTTTGAAGGCACCGGCCCAGACCCCCGCACAATAGGCAGCATCGTCGAGGAGGCGTATGCCTACATAGCGAATTGGGTCAAGCTTGGGGCGTTTCGATCGCCAATCCGCGACATTGGGAATGATTGCGGAACTCAGCAAGATCCTTCGACCGACGAGGGCGATGGGTTTTGGCAGTAGCGCGGACAACACTGCGATGGGGAGATAGGCGCGCCACGTGGCACTCGCTAGTTGACGCCCAGCACCAAGATGCCCGCGTCCGGCCAGATTAAGCGCTAGTCGTTGGGGGTTTGCCACCACGCCCAGTTTGCGAGGAAGTAGCGCTGTAGTTACTGCCATTGTGCCCAAACCACCGAGCACGCCAATTGGGCTCATCGTGCAAAGACCGAGCCAACCCAGCGCACTCCATCCCGAAACAGCAAGGGGAGAAACCTGTCCGGGATGTCGCTTATCCAACAACGCCGCCGACGTTCCATACTGATACCGGCGTTGGGTAAAGGCGCCCCAGGACACACGATGCTCATGAGCCACTGTCGAGCGGGGCTCATAGCGAGACCGCCAACCCGCCGTATGCAGCCGCCACAACAAATCCACATCCTCGCCAACCTGCAATGATGGATCGAAACCACCAAGCTCGCGTAGTACCTCGGTGCGTGCCACGAGAGCTGCTGATGGTACATAGGAGACACGTGTCCTTGGCACGATCAGTGCTTGTTCGGAGCCCAGATCAAGCGGAGATCGAACACTCTCGTACGCAACCAAAATTCCACGCCCCACAGGTACTGTGGAAACCGGCCCTCGGGGTTGGTCCGAAGCGGGCCGTGCGGAACTCACCACCCCAAATATCCTCGGCGCGACCAGCGCCACCGATGGATCGTTCAGGTGTTGTAACAGCAGAGGCAACCAGCCATATGTACACGTACAATCGGAATCAATGAAGGCAACGAAAGGGGTTTTTACGTTCAAGAGCCCCTGATTTCTTGCGGCGGCAGGCCCTTGTGAAACATCATTTCGAAAGACTTTCGCCCCAAACTCGCTGGCTACGTTTCCGGATGCATCTGATGACTCGTCGTCGACCACAACAACGCCGAGGCCTTCTCCCATTTCGCGGTTCAGTGAATCCAAGAGCCGGCGAAGCTGTACCTCCCGATCCTTGACCGGAATCACCAGCGTTACCGTCGACAGGTCTACGGGGGACAGAACCGCTGCGGCGTTCTCAGCCGGAACCGACGATGGGGAAACCCAAAGCGGGTGAGCTAATTGCGCATCGAGCAATCGGTCGGCGAGGCGGGAGACTGATCGGATAGAAGTTTTGGTGGTTGCGGCAGCCTCATCCACGCTTGCACCACCAGCAAGTAAGTGCATAACCGTTTCCGCCGCACCGGTCAGCTTCATCAAACGCAGTGGACTCCCACCCAACAGCACCGTGGAGGTTCTGCCAGAGCCCAACGCAGGGGAGCCCAACGCAGGGGAGTCCAACGCAGGGGAGCCCAACGCAGGGGAGCCCAACGCAGAGCCCGACGCAGGGGAGCAAAACGCAGAGCCCGACGCTAGGGAATCGAAGCTCTTACCTGGCATTTTTGAGTGGTCTGCTGATGTGCCAGCCCCAGTCTTGAACCCCGATGTGCCGGTAAGTAGACGAGTGGCTGGATCCAAGGTTATGCGCCCGTGAGTAGGGAAAGTTCGTTGCCCTCGGTCGCTCGATGCGTGTGTAGGCGGGCTTTGGGGTTCGAATTGGTTCCGCAGTGTGGCGTTGTCGCTATGCTCGGGAGTGTTCACCACGGACATCGCTTAGCACGGCTTTTCGCTGCTGGGTAATGACCGTTAAATTTTCGGAGGTTTTCCATGGCACCTACAGCGCTCGACATTCGCCCAGTAACCGGCATTGATGCAGCCGAATTGGTTGACCTCGACTTTTTTGACGAAGACGAACTTCTCATAGAGGAAATCTCCATCGACGGAATGTGCGGCGTCTACTAAACGGTAAAAAAGCCGGTTAAAAAAGCCCGGTTGAAAAGCCCGGTTAATAGCTCGCTGGAGAGGACCGGCGTGCTAGCTGCAAATCAATAGCTCCGCGCATGGCGTCGATTTCGGTCGATCTTGGTTCTGTCCGAACTGGCACTGGCCGGCGGTTATGGCAGGTATCGACTACGTAACTCACTCAGACTGCGTTGGGGTCGTCGAGATCGTGTTCGTCTTCGTCTTCGTCGAGGTCATCAGGATCGGCCAGATTGACATTGGAGGCGTTCCCGCTGGCTTGAAAACCTCGATCGTTTTGTGGCCGACGATTGCCCCCGGATGCACCCTTGTTGCGTAAAGGCTCGATGCGCATCCCTACGATGCGAAGCTCCTCGATTTCTTCGCCCTGATCGCGATACGTGCGAATCTCCAGCCGAGCATTCACCGCAACTATTTCGCTCGGCGTGAGGTTTTTCATGACCCAGTCGCCGATCTCGCCAAACGCGTCGAGTTCGAGGTGCTGCGTTCGGCCCCGGTCATCGTCGGCATCAATCTTGAACACCACACGTTGGCCATTGCCCGGTCGAAACGGTCGGTCGGTTACCCGTCCAACAATGCTGATGCTGATCACATCGCCACCTTCTTCCATCCGATTTCTCAGTGCCGCTCGGCTGCCTGGCGCCAGCAATGCAAACCCTAGTCGGAGATGCTGTGTGATGCTAGGTGCCTTAGCGCTTCCCTTGTGCGTTTTCCGGTCGGAATTTCCCCCTCGCCTGCGCTGGGTTGACTCGGATCCCATGGTCACATCCCCACCTCCGTCGAGCGTGACACCTATCTTGAGGCGCTGCTGACTCGCCCACCTGAGCGGTTCTTGGTACGTTGCCTGCCATGAGTTCAGCAAATTCCGTCAGCACCGCCGCGTTGCCAATCAAAATCGCAACCCACCCGACCGCTCAATCAACCGGGCAGAGCCAAGGGACCGTGGCTTGGCCAATTCGCCGAGCCATGAAGGTGCACGGTCGCGCCGAAGCCATTGTCGACGGCGACACCCGGATGACCTATGCCCAGTGGGGTACCAAAGTGCTCGGTTTGGGTGCCGGGCTCCGTGGCCTCGGGCTGGGCGACGGTGACATCGTGGCGCTGGCCTCGCTCAACAGTTGGCAACACCTCACCTGTTGGTTTGGCGTGCCTGCGGCCGGATTGGTGCTGAACAATCTGAACTATCGCTTAGCCCCGGCCGAGTTGGTATTCATCGTGAACGATTCCGGTGCCCGTGCCCTCATCGTTGATTCCGCCTATGTGGGGTTGGCTGGTGAACTCAAAGCCCGGTGCCCGTCGTTGGAATTTCTAATCTTTGCTGCCGACGGTGACGTGCCTTCCAATTTTGTTTCCTTTAACGATTTGTGTGCATACGAACCTTTGGCCGATGCGATAACCGCATTTGTGGGCGACGACACATTGGCGGCCATCTCCTACACCGGAGGAACTACGGGCCTACCAAAAGGAGTTATGCAAACCCATGCGAACTTGCTGTCCAATGCCAAACATATGCAGTTCGCTTATGGTTACACTTCCGATGATTCCTATATGCATGCGGCGCCGATGTTTCATGCCGCCGATGCTGCTAGCACTTTCATCGTTACCTGGGTTGGGGCAAGACACCTGATTATTCCGGGTTGGGACGCGGCGAAGTTTTGTGCGATGGCCGAAGCTGAAGCCATGACCACCACGTTGCTGGTGCCCACCATGATCAATGCGTTGGTGAATATGGCGGGTGTAGAGAACTTCGATTTGAGTGCATGGCGACTGCTTTGTTACGGCGCCTCGCCTATGCCTGCGGAGCTGCAACGAAAAGCTATGGCCACTCTGACGTGTGGGTTCTCGCAGCTCTACGGCATGACCGAAACCGCACCGTTGCTAACGATTTGTTCGGCCGACGATCACCGTCGTGGGGCTGCTGGTGAGGCCGGGTTTGTTGAGCGGTTAAAATCAGCCGGGGCACCAGCGCCTGGGATTGAGTGCGAAGTACGTCGAGAGGATGGAACGATTTGCGACGCGGGCGAGCCCGGTGAAGTGTTTGGGCGTGGCCCGAATTTGATGATTGGTTATTGGAACCGTCCGGAAGAAACCGCCAAGGCGCTTGTGGCCAACGGCTGGTACAAATCGGGTGACGT
>JAYUVJ010000231.1:0-9916 GCA_043754155.1 Acidimicrobiia bacterium | reverse complement strand
CTGCATCCAAGGGTGGTCCGGGATCGCCAAGTGGGGCGGAGTCTCGATGCAAACAATCATGGACCAGGTCCGACCGACCCCCGAAGCGAAGTGGGTGGTATTTTACGCGCTCGGTGACGGCCCGGACGCAGGCGTCTACTACGACGCTCATCCGATCGAGCAGATGAGCTACCAGCTGACCATGTTGGCCTACGAGATGAACGACCAACCGCTCACGTTCGGTCACGGCGCACCGTTACGGCTCCGCAACGAAACCCAACTCGGGTTCAAGCAGGTCAAGTGGCTCAAGGGCATCGACTTCGTGGCCGACTTCGCCGACATCGGCGGAGGATATGGCGGCTACAACCAGGACCACGAGTTCTTCGGATACCGCCAATCGATCTAGTACAACCCGCCCGACGGGAACCCGGTCGCCGGGTAGCCCGACAACCTTCAACGACAAAAGGTATGCCCATGCGAACCGTTCGACTCATCGAAGCTGCTCCCTACGACCCGGACCGGGTCGTCGCCGTCGGCGTCCTGACCGGGACGCACTCGAACGTGCGGATGATCCGGCTCAGCCCAGGCCAAGCACTTCCCCCGCACACCCACGGGGACTCCGACCTGTTCCTCTACGCCGTTGAGGGAACAGGTGAACTCGATACTCCGGACGGAATGGTCCCCTTTATCGCAGGTGACTTGGCGCAGTACCGCGGTGACGAAGAACTGCGAGTCACCAACAGCTCCACCGCCGGGCTGACCTTGCTTGCGTTTCTGGCGCCCGTCTTTCCGCCGATACCCTCTCTTTAGGCACGCCATGACCGCAGGCGACCACCCGACCCCGACGGGGCTCGAAACCGTCGAGATCCGCGTCCCGCAGGCCAACTCCCCCCTGTGATTCAGCGACGCGCTCGACAGGATTCACAAGCTCGCCGGCGTCGCCGAGGTCGGTGCCTGATCGTCGGCGAGTGCATCGAGGTCCGGTACCACACGGTTCCAATATCGCTCTTTGTGGAAAGCCTTCGCACCCATCTCCACGGCACCGATGACGCGTCGCACGAGTGCCAGATGGTGGATCGAGCCCAATCGCAGCTCCTAGGGTCTATCGTGCGATGATCGATGTTCTTCTGCACCTGGTGGTCATTGGCATCGCCACCGCGCTCGAGCCGCTCCAACTGGTCGCCTACGTGGGCATCCTTTCCACCCGGAAGGGCGTCCGCTCCGGATGGGCGTTCCTCTCGGGATGGGTCGCGTCGCTGTTGATCGTTTCGCTGCTGACCTTCGTGGCCGCGGCCCGGGTGAGCGGGTACGCGTCCAGCGTCGTCGAGCGTCGAGGCGTGCGTCGGGGGATCCTGATCGCCGAACTCGTCCTCGGCGTCGGCCTGCTGCTCTACGCTGCACACTGCGAACGGCGCGGTCCGCGGCCGCGCCGCACCTCACGACTCACGGTCGATGGCACGATGGGCCCGGCGAACGCCGCACTCGTCGGTTTGTTGATCCCGCCCTGGCCGCTCGTCGCCGCCGCCGCGCTTGATGTGGTGCGGGCCGAGGTCGGCGTTGCCCGGTCCGTCGGTGCGATGCTCCTGTACGTCGTCGCGGCGACGTCGAGCATCGGCGTGATGCAGCTCTGGGCCGTGCGCTCGCCCGAGACATCGCTCGCCCGCCTGGCCAAGGCACGGGCATGGCTGGAGCCGCACGAGGAGCGCATCGGGACGGCCATCGCCGCGCTGGTCGGGCTTTGGTTAATGGTGCACGTCGCCCGTCGCTGGTGAGCTCCCCCTCGGAGGCCGTTCAGCTGGCTCCCCGTCGGCGAGCCCGGCCATGTGGGTGCCATCGGGTAGTAGCGACGGGCCCAGATGCCCGTCGGGTCCTCGCCCGCGACCGGCATGCGCCAGCTGAGCACCTTAACGGGTGAACCGAGGGCGACGCCGAGCAGGTACCGATCGTGGAATTCCCGCAGCAGCGCAAGCGGAGACACGAGTACCCGTGACCGTCTTCTTGCACCCGATCGGGCTTTTCGCCGGCGTTGCGTGGAAATGACGTAGTCGTTGTCGCCGTCGGAAAGAATGCCGATTTCGAGGAGCCGTGCGGACTGGTCAGGCCCATCAACATGGTGAAACTCGGTTGGTCTGGAACTGTGACGGAAGCTATTGCGTTTCGTACGCATGGCGGATGTCGTCGTCGAAAATTCCATGCTTATGAGCACCTGCGAGTACTTCAACGGCGACAGCCATAGTTGTCGCCGTGAGGGGGTCGCAACAACATCACCTGCGTTGTGGCTCAGGTCGGGTTCAGGTGAAGCTAGTCAGCGGTTGGACTGGCGAGGGCGAAGTGTGAAGAAGTCCACGATTTCATCGCGCGCGGCAATGGTTGGTTGTCCGGTTTCGTCGATGAGATGAGCGGTGACGATGCTGTGCGGACTGACACGATTTGATCGAAGAATGGTGGCGTTCAGGATTCGCTGCAGTGTCAGGGAGCGTGGGTTCGACGAAACGGTCGCCGAGTGCTTCTCGGTAGGCTTGCGATCGTGCGGACGAAGCAGAGATACGCCTCTTTTTGAAGACGATTACCGATCATCGTTGGGCGGGCCCGTTGCGGATGACGGTGCTCTACGGGCTTCGGCGCAGTGAGTTGTTGGCGTTGCGTTGGGGTGGGCTCGATCTCAACAAGGGAGCGATGCGAATCTCCGGCGGTCTTGTCGAGGCAAGCGGAAAGCCGATTTGGACTGAGGGCAAAAACGAGCGCTCACGTCGAACGAAAGCATCAATGCGGGCGTAGTCCCTGGAAAGAGTTTCTTCTGATCAGATGGTTGGGAGTTCGAGTCTCGCCCGAGTGACGTTAAGGCCGCGCACGCGCCACCACAATCTCACCGCCCCGGTCCAAGCTAGGCATCTCGACCTCGATCGTGTACGCATCAAACACGGCCGTGAACGATGTGGAACTGTTCAGATCAACAAGTCCGTGCTGGTCGAGAAACTTCACGATCCTGCGGCGCTCCTCAATCGACCGAGGCATAAGTTTCGAAGACCATTGCGGCCGGCGTACACGGCCGTGCCCGCCGCACACATGAACCGCCACAGGCTCAACCACACTCGTAAGCCCAACTACTTCTCTTACCAGCGCCCGTCCGTTTTTCGTGTCGCAGCGTCGAGCGCGCCCTGTGCTCACGCCAACGCCGACGGAGAGTGCTCCAATTGCCACCGCAGCAACAAGGCAAATCGGTCCACAGCGAATCCATCGCAAACCAACTAACGCTGCAACCATCACAAGAAGTGCTGTCAGCCAACCAACTACCGCTGGTCCCTGAACGAACCGATCCCACTTGGACCCCGCTAACCAATACCCGCGAACATTGATCGCCAACCCTGCCCCGTGAACCAACACGAGTCCAAGCATGAACTTTCGCACCAAACGCTGACCACGAGGACTCGATCGCTCCGGTTCGTTAGCAGGCATCCATTAAACATAGGAAAGGAACTGCGTTCTAAGCGGTTCTTCAGATGCAGCGATCGGCCGACACGGACAACGTTGCTTGCGGTCAAGGTTTGAAGTTCCCCGAGGTTTGGTGTCTAGCCCCAGAGAGCGCAAACAGGAATAGCCCAAATTCGTTCGTCTATTTTGCGAATCAGTTTTCCGGTGTGGAACACGATTCCGCAGCGGAAGTCTGTCGGGTTCAGCTGATCACGGAGCCATATGAGGTGGCGGGCATCGTGACGGTCGACAGTTGTTCCAGCCTTTATTTCGATAGCTGCGATTGCGCCGTCTCGTCGTTCTAGGATCAGGTCAATTTCGTGTTTTCCGTCTTGGCGTAGGTGATGCATCGATACGGGGAATCGTCCAAGCATCATCTCAGGTCTCAATTGCGAAACAACAAATGAATCAATCATTCGGCCCAAAAGATCAGCGTTACGAACGATGGTTCGGCGGTCGAGGCCTATGAGCGGAGCGACGAGAGCCGGTTCGCACAGGTAACGTTTTCTTCTCGACCCAACCCGGGTCAATCGGTTGGATGTCCAGGCCGGAATTTGTTGTGTCACAAATATTCGTTCGAGGAGTCCGTCAAAACGATTTGCAGTTTCGCGATCAATTGACGCTGCACTGAGAAGCAGTTGCAGGTTCGGTACCCCAGCCGTGTTTACTGCAACCGAAGCAAGATATCTTCGAAGTTTCGCGATGTCTCGAACCTCACCGACCATTTCAACGTCTCGCCCAACGAGGTGATCGACATAAGAATCGAGCCAAGCGAGGCGTGTTCTGTCGCTTGTACGTGCGAGCGCTTCTGGAAATCCGGAGCCAAGTGCTAAGTCAACATACTGATTAGTGTCTGGGACTGTTGATGGGAGTGAAAGTTGTCCCTCAAAGCTAGGGTCGGTGACTATGTCGAAAAATGTTTCTGAGCGCGATGCCCGCAAGATTTCTCGTTGTGTCAGACCCCACATCTCGACCCGGATGAACCGGCCCGTTCCTGCCCATGCATTGTTGCTGAGCGTGTCAGTTGCCGAACCGGTGAAGACGAATGATCCAGGTTGAGGATTGGTATCGATGAGTCTTTTGGCTGCGGCCAGACACGTTGGGGCGAGTTGCCACTCATCTACGAGAACGGGTGGTTCTGCATCACTCAGAACAGCGTCGGGATCTCCAGCCACGGACAGTCTTAATTCGTCGTTGTCCAGACGAAACACGGTGTTACAAATTCGGATCGCCGATGTTGTTTTTCCGCTGGCCCGCGGGCCCACCACCATCACCCCGGGCGTGTCTGAAACTAGCTCGTGCAACCATGAATCTATGAGGCGGGGAATGTATTCATGCATAGCGGCAGTCTACCCAAAGTTCTACGCCAAGTCTCACCTTACTCCTACGCCACGCTCGGTCATGATATTTCGCCGAATTAAAACTGTCGACTCCCAGGAGGGCGGACAGCTTCGTTTGCCTACGTACGGTTGAGCCCGCACGGACGTTGAGAACAAATTGAGGCAAGTGGTCGCCCGAAATATTCACGGGCACATGGCGCGAGTCAGATGCTCGGTCGTATAGGTCCGGTTGATTTCGCCGAAGTCTTGGCGATCGTCCCAACGAATTCGCTAGCGCGATGAAAGCTCGGCGACCATCATGAATGATCCAGCGCTTCCACATAAATCCGGCTCTCACGGCGGACCGAGCGACCTTGAAGGCTTGCTCGCCGAAGCTCGGGCACTACTCGAACAACTCAAAGAAGTAGCGAATAGACCGAACAATCGCCTCATTCGACATCCGGAACTTATCTGCCCGAATCGGATCTCGTAGGTGTCTTGTTGTCGAGTTGTTTTCGCTGGCGACTGTACTTCGATGGCGACATACCAACCGGAGCTATTTCTTCTCTACCGACTAGGGCTCGCTTGATCGAATCCGGGGCTGCGAAAGAAGTGCTGCCTCGTCGCCAACAGCGAACGGCAGTTGGCCACTGCGGCCCGCCGACTACATCTATCACCCCGTCGACTCGCCGGCCTCCAAGCGCTTCGGCGGGGTCATCCTCACGCCGAATCATCCATGCGCACCGAGGGCTCGAAGCGCATCGTGTTTGTCGGCTAAGACAATCCAGTTCACCGCCGCACCACGTCTATGAAACAACCGCACTGCAGCGGAGCCGACCCCTCCGGAAGCGCCGGTGATCAGCACCAGATCGCCTGCGCAGATCGCGGTTCGATGGATCATGTTCTCCGCGGCAGAATACGAGCGCGGAAACGAGGCGAGGGCTTCGTCGCTAAGCCGGCTCTTCACGCAGTGAGCGCGGGCCGATGGTGCCCGAGTGAATGCGGCGAACGCTGGCGGCTGCGCTGGCTGCCGCTCGCTGTGAGGTCGAGGTAACCCTCGTAGAGCGATTCGGGTGCTTCGGAGGAAACATCACCACGGTTGGCGTCGAGGGGTTTGCCTGGTATCGCCATGAGCAAACGGTCGAGGCTGGGGAAGATCGAGACGAGCGGCACGGAGGACGAGATGTTCTCACCGTTCCTCGCTAAGCTTTTTGCTCAGGCTTTGGCGCGACGGCGTGATTCCGTCGCACCTCACTACCATCGGGGGCACATGGGGCGCTGTGCATGATTCGGGTGAGCTCACCTATCTCAACTTGGTGCACTTGGCGGGCTGTGATGGCACTGATCCTGACTCAATGACTCGGTTCGAAATTGAGGGACGACGCCAGGCCATGCATGCCCTCGATGCTCTGCGCGCATACACTCCAGGATGTTCCACTGCACGCTTACGAAACTTTGGCATGACTATCGGGATTCGCGACACTCGCAAGATCGACAGGCCGTCCGCGAACTCCTCTACGCCGCCGGTGCGAACGCGACAGCGAGCGGTACGCGCTCCAGCCGCTGACCATAGCGGAGTCCGCGGCGTGGCCGAACGAATCGTGGCCCGACGATGACACCGACTGGACCGAGGTGTTCGGCGAGTGAAACGGGGCGAGATCTGGTTTTTCGTCGCCCGAAATTACTACGTCGGCGCAGACGAAGTGTCGGGGTTCGGTAGGTGGTGAGCGTTGATGTGAACTCACGGAGAGATTCGCGCTGGTGCGTTTGCGGTTCTTACCGCTGGAACCAATCCCGCTAAAGCTTGGGTGCGCGACTTAGCGTTCGCCAGACCAGCCGATGACATTCACAATCTTGTAAACGAGAACCCGATCGAACGGCTTGCCCACGTACTGTACGTAGCGCGACTCCAACAGATCGGCGAGCGACGCGGCACGTTCGAGCTGATTCGGTCCTTGCCAAACCAGTTCTGCTCGCACCCACCACAACTTTGTCCAATCGTCGGCATCCCATTGGTGGACCATCAACGTTGCGCGCGGATCTGATTCCAGGTTTCGTTCCCGTTGAAGTTTCAGAGTTGACTTTGGTTTGACTAAATCGATTGGTATGCCCACATACTGGTCGTCATCAATGGCAAAAACGCAGGGGACGGCATCTGCTCCTCGAACTGGGTGCATGGTGCCAAGAATCGCGTGATTTTGACCCGCAAGTCGTTGCATTGCATCTGCGGTTTCGAGCTTCATCAGCGCACCTTAGCCGCTCTGTCGGATTGTCGATCGGTCATCTATCAAGTTTTGCCTTTTCGGATTGGTTCAGATTGGTTCCGATTGTTCAGATTGGTTCAGGCCGGCGAACTCATTGCCATGGTGGGAAGTAACGGCGCCGGCAAGTCCACGCTCTTGCGATCACTTGCTGGCATACAGCCGCCAATCGAAGCCGACGCTATGCCATTCGGTGACCCAATCGTGCGGGTAACACGCCGCCAACGAGCCCAACACATTGCCCTACACCTCGCCGATCAGCTTCTTTGGACTCAACGGACGAATTGTTTGAAACAAAATCGATGAGTCCTGAATGAGGTGACCGCGCGCCTGCATGATACCCTGGGGGGTATGTGTAGAAAAGTGAAATGTCCAAAGTGTCAACTTGCAACGTGGGCTGGCTGCGGTGCGCATATCGAACAGGTCCTTGGCGACGTGGCGCAGTCCAAGCGATGTCAAGGTCATGTAGATGAGAAATCCGCTGCGCTAGGCGGTGTTCGATCGTGGTTCTTAAAGCTGCTGAGTCGCTAATCCGCTGATCAAACACGACTTGTTGCGTTCAATGCAAGGCCTGCTCGAAGCGCAGTATAGAAGGCGACGGCGATTAAGAGCCCAGCAAACCAACGCAGGCTCCGCTTGGGGTCCAGACGATCAGCAATTTTTACTCCGGTCACGACGCCCGCAATTGCAGCAATTGCAAAAGGTAACGTAACCGGCCAGTCGATAGATGTTGTGGCGAGACGGGTCGAAAGCGCGACTGCTGAGTTAATCGAGATGATGAGAAGCGATGTTCCGATTGCTTCGGGCATCGGCAACGCGAGCGCAAGGGTGAGCGCCGGAACGATTACGAAGCCACCACCAACACCGAACAAGCCGGTGAGAAATCCCACGGCACTACCGGCAGCAATGACCGTAACAATTGTTCGAGCATCAAGCTTGCGTTTGAAGTTCACCGAACCGTCATAACGTTGCAGTTCGAGCGCGTCACCTACCCTGGTACAGCTCGGACAACCGGTAAGCATGCGCCATGCAGCAACACAAACGAGTCCGGCGAATCCAAGCAAAAGCAAGTTCGGGTTGAGTTGTCGATTGATTGCCGAGCCCGCCAGCGAGCCCCCCACGCCCGTAAGACCAAAGGCGATGCCTGTGCCGATGCGAACTCGGCCGGCTCGCCAGTGTGTGAGCATCCCAATCAGCGAGGCTGACCCAACGAGCAACAAGCTCGTAGCCGTGGCTGCCTTTGGATCTTGCCCCGCCGCGTAAACAAGTACCGGCACGGCGAGAATCGATCCACCGCCACCGAGTGCTCCGAGGGACAGCCCGATCAAGAATCCAAGGGGCGACGTGAGAACAGCGCGCAGTGGTGATGACATTTGACCGTCAGTTTTTAGTGGACGTAATGATCGTGATTGTACCGTGGGCTGCCGCTGCCGACCAGTCATCGTCTATGGCGACAACGCTGCATCCAGCGCGGTCAAGAAGTGATGCTGCAATCGAAGCGCGGTATCCGGAAGCACAATGCACCCATACGATTCGGTTTGTGAACTGATCAATTCGTGCTGCAAGATCTTGCAACGGAACATGTACAGAACCGGCAAGAAAACCTGCTGCGCGTTCATCATCACGGCGTACGTCAAGCACAATGATTGGTTCGCGGGCATCGTTGTGTTGTTGGCGTGCTGCGAGATCGGCGAACGTTGCCGTCCGATATGAACGGATTTCCCCACCGACGGCCCACGCATCTAAGCCTCCCGCCGCTGACCCGGCGGGGCGGTCGATACCTATTCGCACCATCTGTCGTTGCGCCTCAACAACCTCTTCTACCGAGTCGCCAACGAGCGTGACCGGGGTTGCCCACGGGACAGTCCATCCAAGGTATGTAGCGAATGAGGTGCCAACCTCAAGATTGATGGTTCCGGCAAGGTGCTCTCTGGCGAAGGCGGTTCGAGCCCGAAGATCAACGACCCACTCCCCTGCATGAATTCGTCGGCGTATCTCGACAGGATCAACCGCGGCCGGTGGAGTGAGGTCAACCGGTGACGGACCCGCCCGATTGATCGGTGCCATGTACGCGTAGTATCGCGGGTAGGCAGCAAAACCGCCAAGAAGTTCAGCAACAAACCCGTCTTCATCGGTGGTCGTTAGGGCTACGTTGATTCGACGTTCATCTCCTATGGTGCTGGCATTCGCGCCACTCGAAGTTGTGGAGGAACAAAAACTGCCAAATCCGTGTGTTGGATACACCACTGCATCGGGAGGAAGCTCGTCGGCTAGGCGACGCACGGATTGGAACTGGGCGCGAGTAAGCGTTTCGGTTGCCGCTTCGCTAATAAGGTCGGTTCGTCCTACGCTCCCAAACAACATCGATCCACCGGTGAACACTGCCGAGATTTTACCGTTGCGTGATACAGCGTAGGAAAGATGCGTCGGGGTATGGCCCGGTGTCGCAATCGCGGTCACCACGAGTTCGCCGACGGCAAAGGTGTCGCCGGGGTTTGAGCCGGTATGTTCAAATTCCACAGTATCGGCAGCGGCCAGAACGTAGGCGCACGCGTGTTTGCGTGACAGCTCCAGTCCTCCCGTGACGTAGTCGTTGTGCACGTGGGTTTCGAAGACGTGCGTTAGTTGAAGTTGTCGCTCTGAAAGAATTGATTCGATGCGGTCGATGTCGCGTTGGGGATCAATGACTGCAGCGTGTTCCCCATCAATGAGTAGGTACGTGCGATCACCAAGCGATGGTGTGGCGATTGTGACGATCTCCATCACGTCCTCACAACACTGCCGCAGACGATGGGCCATCTGCGACCATTGGCAGGTTTGCTGTGGCCCACGCGTTCATTCCACCATTCACGTTGATGGCATGAACGCCGACTGCTCGAAGAATTT
>JAYUVJ010000230.1:0-24085 GCA_043754155.1 Acidimicrobiia bacterium | reverse complement strand
AAAAGTGATGAGGTCGCTCGGGTGTGTTTTGAACCGCCCACCGCAACAGTTTCGTAGGCTTGGCAAATGCCTGGCGACATCGAAAACCAAAATGACACCTCCATTCCTCAATCCTTCCCGACAACTTTCACCGTTTCGGTGAAGCTCCTTGACCCTTATTCGGCGGTACCGAAATATGCGAACGTAGGGGATGCCGGGCTCGATCTTGTGGCCCGGATCGATGTCGAGCTTGCCCCAGCGGGGGGTCGATCGGTAGTGCCGACTGGGATTGCCATAGCGGTTCCCCTGGGTTGGGGAGGGTTTGTGCTTCCTCGATCAGGTCTGGCCGCCCGCCATGGTGTGACCGTGGTGAACGGGCCCGGATTGGTAGATGCGGGTTACCGTGGCGAGATTATGGTGCCGTTGATCAATACTGATCCACTGGTTCCTTATGTCATCAAGCGGGGCGAGCGGATCGCCCAGTTGCTGTTTTTGGCGGTACCCGTGGTGCAATGGCACGTCACTGAAGAGCTGCCGCCCGTGCCTGGGGGTGCCGATGGGCGGGGTGCAGCGGGCTTTGGCTCCTCAGGCAGGTAATACTTGGCGGCGATGGTTACTGATTCCCGCTTTGAATGTCTTCCCGCGTTGGCGGAAACAATTTCACTGAAGTGGCGCAAACACGCACCGGATGTCTTGCCGTTGTGGGTGGCCGACATGGACTTTCCGGTAGCTTCACCAATTGCAGCTGCGCTGGAATCGTACGTAAACAAGGGGTTCTATGGATACCCTCTGCACTCGTACTATCGCGATCTGGCCGAATCGTATTGTGGGTGGGCTTCTCGACACTATGGGTTCGAGATCGATTCTGATTTAGTGTGTTCGCTTACTGAAGTTGTTCAGGGTATGCACGCGTTGGTGCACGTTTTCACTGCTCCAGAAGATGGAATTCTTCTGCTGACGCCGATCTACCCGCCATTTCTTGGTGTTTTAAAAGAGCAACAACGACGGCTCATCGAATATCGGATGGCGGTGGTTGATGGTCGTTGGTCGCTTGACCTTGAAGCGCTTCGGGCCCTGGTGGAGCGGGACCATCCCAAGATGTTCATGCTGTGTCATCCACACAATCCCTTGGGTCGAGTGTTCTCAGCTGATGAATTGGCGGGGATTGCAGCGATCTGCGAAGAGTTTGATGTTCTCGTGGTATCCGATGAAATCCACGCCGATCTGGTGTTTGCGCCGTACAAGCACACACCTTTTGCATCTGTTGCAGGAGCTTCAGCTCGAACCATCACCATTACGGCCGCCTCGAAATCGTTCAACCTGGCCGGACTTCGTTGCGCCGTAATGGCCTTTGGATCAGCTGAGTTAAAGGATCGATTTGACACGATCTTTTCCTCTCACATCCTGGGCGTGCCATCTGTTGCTGGAATGCTGGCCACCATAACTGCTTGGACACAGGGCGATGAATGGATGGCGGATTGCTTGAACTACCTCGACGGTAACCGTAGGTATGCCTATGAACGACTGTTGCCACTCAATCTGGTGAACGCGGATCGTGCCCCAATCATCGAAGCGACGTATCTTCAGTGGCTCGATTTTTCAAACCTCGTGTCTGAATCCGAAGAGAACGTTGCGCTACTACTTTGCCAACAAGCCAAGGTCGCTCTGAATGAAGGGCCCACGTTCGGAACCGGCCTAGCCCGCAACGCCCGGCTCAACCTCGGTACTTCCCGCTCGATCCTGACCGAAGCCCTCGACCGAATCGAAACTTGGACCTCCACGTTGTAGCGACCCAGATACAGCGACGTCTTCGAAGATGTACTGCGAGGTTGTTATTTAAACGACCATGGTTCAACTTCTCCGTTGGGCACACGCGATTGGGGTGCTCGCGGTTGTGATGCTCGCGGTTGTGATGCTGGCGAGACCTGGAAACCGAGGATTCACCTCTTGCGAGGTTTGAAGTTTACGGGAACACTCCGCGGGCCGCGCACTTGACCACCTGCCCAGGTGACGGTGCTCGGGTCCCCAAGTTCGAAGGGGCCTACGCGGTCAATCCAGGTTTGTAGGGCCGTGCGGAGTTCAAGGCGAGCAAGGTTGGATCCGGCACAGCGATGAATGCCAGCTCCGAACGCTACGTGACGGTTCTCCGAGCGGTCCAAGACAACGGTGTCGGGATCAGGAAACACCGATGGATCACGGTTTGCGGCAGGAAATGACAGGGTCACCCTCCGGCCTTTGGGAATCGGGCATCCAGCAATTGTGGTGTCCTCCAGCGCGACACGGCTCATGGAAACCGGCGCAAACATTCGCAACAGTTCTTCTATCGCGGTGTCCCAAAGCTCGGGCTCGTTGTTGTCTCTGGCATTTCGTAAGCGCGCTTGATCTTCTGGGTGCTGGGCGAGGTACCAAAGCGAAGATCCAATGGCAGACCACGTGGTGTCAATTCCGGCAACCAACAACAAAATGAGGTTGCCAATGATGATGCGGGGTTCAAGAACCTGATCGTTTTCCAACTTGCCGTGGGCCAACATAGAAATCAAATCGTCGGTGGGATTTTGAATCCTGTCGGCGATTTCTGCAATGAAAAACTCACCGAGCTCAGCAAAAGCGGCCATTCTGCGTTCAGGGAATTCCACGCCGTGTTCGAGAATGTCACGTACCCATACGATGAAAGTGTCTTGCAAGTGATCGGGCACGCCAAGCATTCGCCCTATGACGGTGGCGGGAATCTTCTGCGCATAGTCTACAGCGGCATCGGCGTGACCGTCGGCGAGAAACCCGTCTATTAGGGAATCGCATAGCGCCTGGGTGACTGGTTGCCATTTTGCTACAGCTCGCTGTGTCATCGTGGGCAACATCATCCTGCGAGGACCGGCATGATCGGGTGGGTCAGAGTTTATGATCGATTTCGGGCGGTTTGGATCGGAGTAGTCGTCCTGCGTATTGGCAATCGACGTACCGAGCGTGGAGGTAAGCGCGTGAGTATTCGCTGCACCCTCTATTACAGCCTCATAGCCAACAACGAGATGAGTGCCACCCCACCTTTCGCTTTTGACAACGGGGCAAATCGCTCGCATTTCTGGCCATTTTGCAAAAGGATCGCGCACATAAGATTCATCAAACGTGTCGAAATCGTTCGCCCAATCGGTTACCGGTGGATTCGTCATGGTTCTCCTGGTGTTGGATCAACGGCGGTGGCTGGTGGCAAAACGTTAGAAGACGATCACGTTGCGGGCGATGGCGCCGGTTTTCATGGCCACAAAGCCCTCGTTGATGTCATCAAGTTTGATGCGGGCACTTACGAGCTCGTCGAGTTTGAGGCGGCCTTGCATATACAGGTCGATGTAGCGCGGCATGTCGATGCGGAAGCGGTTCGAACCCATATTGGATCCTTGGATCTTTCGTTCGCCTAGTAAATCAGCACCGTGAATTTCGATCTTGGTTCCGTAAGGAATCATGCCAATTACCGTCGCTGTGCCTCCGGGGCGGAGCATTTGGAACGATTGCTCGGCTGCGGTTTTGGAACCTATTGCTTCGAAGCTGTAATGAACGCCGCCCTTTGTGAGCTCCTTCACTGCGGCAACAGCGTCGACATCTTTGCCATTGATCACATCGGTGGCGCCGAACTCTTGGGCCATTTCCAATTTTGACGAGTTGAGATCGATGGCGATGATACGTCCCGCGCCAGCGATGCGCGCACCTTGAATGCAGTTCAGCCCCACGCCGCCACAACCAATCACGGCAACGGTTGAACCAGGCTCGATCGCAGCGGTGCGAAACACTGCGCCCACTCCTGTGGTTACACCGCAACCAATGAGTGCGGCTCGATCGAGGGGCATGTCTTTGTCGATCTTCACCAGCGCGTGTTCGTGCACCAACATCTGCTCCGCAAAACTTGAAAGGCGCATGAACTGATGCACGTGTTCACCAGCGAGTGAAAGTCGTGATCCAGTCCCGGGAGCACGCTCGATTGCGGTTCGGTTGTTGCAGATCGAAAGCCGACCGGTGAGGCAGAACTCGCAGCCGCCGCAATACGCCGAAAGGCAGGTGATCACATGGTCGCCCAGTTGCACGTATGTAACGCCTTCGCCGACTGCTTCAACAATGCCAGCAGATTCGTGCCCAAGTACCGAGGGAACGGGATGAGGATAGAGCCCTTCCATAAAGTGCAGATCGGAATGGCAAAGACCGGCGGCAGCCGTCCGCACCAGAACCTCGCCCGGACCCGGTTTGTTGATCGAGACGTCGAGAATCGAAAGATGGCCGGGGATGGATTGCAAGACCGCTGCGCGCATGGGGTTAGCTTGCCACCAACAGCTTGGCTCGGCAATTGCAACTTTTTTACAAGGTGTGGCTATCGTCACATCATATAAAAGTCTCAGCGTGTTCAACCCAGCCGATTCGGAGAACCTATGGCAACGAAGTACTACGTAACCGACACCAACCTCTCAGAGCGCTTTCCGCTCTATACGAGGGCGAATGTCGGCGAGGTTTTCCCTGACCCAGTTACCCCGCTTTCCGGTGGCTCGGTGTTGTGGCAGGCGGAGGAAGGGTGGCGCGATGCGTGGGTTCGTATGGGTGCTTTTGAAGCCAATGAGTTCCCTGTCGACTGGTGTCAGCTCGCTGTGGTCGGTGGCTATTGCTACTTGAACGCTTCATTGATTCGATTGTTTGGCGTGCGGGCCCCGGGCCTTACTTGGCAGGACATGGATGCCCAGTTCTTTGGTGCACAGCCAGGTATCGCTGATTACGTCGAAGCGCCCGGCGATGAGCGGCTCGATCTCACCGAGAAAATTGGCGGCACCTTCGGCTTTGTGCTCGGCCAACATTCACTGAGCGCGCTTACGGAACTAACGGAGGACCGGGCCTCGACGAAGAACGTGCGGGCCGAGCGTCCAGACTTTTCAACGATGAGCGAGGCCGAGTTGTGGGCCAAATTCAATGAGTTGATGCCGTCGCACCGTTTGCTGTTCGGTCATCATCTTTTTGCTACGTATATGGCTACTGTTCCAGTCAGCATTATTTCTGCGGTGGCTACCGCAGTGGGCAGACCGGATCTGATCATGGCGTTGATCGCGGGAATTGGCGAGGTTGACTCTGCTGCGCCCAGCCATGCCATGTGGTCGATTGGTCGCCTGATCGCTGGATCCGCCGAGCTGACTGCCGAATTCAATAGCGGCGTAATTGGTTTGCTGGATCGATTGCGGTCGTCGGGATCGTCTGATGCTTTGGCATTTCTAGCCGAGTTCGATGCGTTTCTTTTGGAGTTTGGTTCCCGTGGACCCAACGAGTGGGAAATGCGTTCGCCATCGTGGGAGACCCGCCCCGAGCTTGCCCTTTCGGCCATTGATCGCATGCGCTTTGCCCTTACCGAACAGGACCCAGCAACTATGAATGCATCTCGGGCGGTTGATCGCGAAGCGGCTGCGGTCACGTTGTTGGCCATGGTCGAAGCTGATCCGGCCACGCACGGTCAATTGGCTGCCGGTATTGCCGCGACCAAGGCCTGGCTTCCCGGGCGCGAACGTACCAAGACCAACAACATTCGCTTAATTCACGAAATGCGTATGACTATGCGTGAGCTTGGTCGACGCCTTGTTGCGAAGGGTGCCTTCGATGAGATCGAGGACTTTGGTTTCATCAAATACGAAGAATGGGAAGCGGCAATGGCCGATCCAAAACCGTTTCTTGAAACGGTCCGTTCCCGCCGGGCTGACTACAACAAACTGTTAGAACTGGTGCCCCCGTTTGTGTTCGAGGGATCGGCTGAGGCGCCATCGACCTGGGTCCGTCGTGATGCTGCGGTCGAAAATAAACTCGGTCTCGGCGACATGTTGCAAGGCATCCCCGGTTGCTCCGGCGTCGTTGAAGGCCGCGCTCGGGTCATCCTAGATTCAAACGATCCCACCGATCTTGGCCCAGGCGACATTCTCGTGGCTCCCATCACCGACCCGTCATGGACACCTCTATTCGTTCCTGCCGCAGGAGTAGTAGTCGATGTTGGTGCGCCCCTCAGTCACGCCATTATCGTGAGCCGCGAACTGGGCATCCCCTGTGTCATCTCCGCAACCGACGCCACCCGCCGCATCCCCAACGGCGCACTCATCCGCGTCGACGGCAACACAGGCGCAGTTACCATTCTCGAAATGCCGTAACCGCTCGCTGCCACACTTTGGCGAAATTACCTGGATTACCGGGCCGTTCCGCCTTCCAAAACCCTGTGTTTGTAATCGAGGAATGTGTTTCCAAATCAACTTTGGTTGCACATTTCTTGTTTAGCAGCTGAGGTCGCGCGGGCCATGGATGTCAGTCACCGCACGGCACGGTCAACGTGTGCGAGTACAAAGTTTTGCGCGACCATATAAACGCGTACGAATCCACCCACCGTTGCGTTGACGGATCCGCTTAGCGAGTAGTTGTGCTTGTGGTTGTTGATTCCTCAACACTGGTCGAAGGTGTGGTATCGATGGGCGCGGAGGCGAGGAGAGTGGAGTAATCGTCTCGAGAAACGGAGCCGGTGGTGGGTTGGCCGTTAGCGAGGGGGACGGCGATGGGGCGGCCGTTGGCTCGGAAACGCACCCGACCGATGCCGGTGGGAACTGCGGTAACTGTGAAGACGATTTGGGCTATGCCAAGGGATTGCTCGGGGCCGGGGAGGTTCAAAAACTCGGGACCTAGTTCGATTGTGGCTACTCCTCCCGCAAGCTTTGCATCGACGATCATTGCGGAGTCGACGATGGCGCTGCGCAAACTGCTTTCGGCTCCGGTTGGAAGCGGGCCGTAACGAAGCGCGTTGATGGCATTGGCGAGATCGTTACCCGTTGGTAGTCGACGGGCCGGAACGATCTGACCGAACGGTGAAATCCAAAACACATCAAGGGGATAGACCAGCGGAACCAGCGCTGTCGACGGAGGAGGCGAAGTGGTGGCTGGCACGGAGCTGGGTGTCACGATCGTTGTAGTTGTCGTGCTTGTGATCGTAGAGGTGGTGGGCACCTCGCGGACAACGGGTTTGTAACCGAGTTCATCGTTTCTTAGCGGCCGATCAGTGCGATCAAGAGGAACTCCGCACGCCGAGATCACCACAGCGACCGCGATAGTGAATCCGGCAATGTGCCAAGCGGTTTGGCGGTGGCGTTGAGTTTGAACAACCCGAGAATCTAGGTTTGGGCTTGATGGCAATTTCATGCGTGATGCTCCGGAAGGGAAACAGTAAATCGGGCGCCGTGCTCGGGACTCTCGGTGATGGAAACCGTGCCACCCATGAGACGGAGGTGTTCGGTGACTAAGGCCAATCCCAAGCCTGCCCCAGGAAGGTGACGTCCGTGCCCACCGCGAGCAAAGCGTTCAAACACTCGTTCGCGTTCTGAGAATGGTACACCCGGGCCTGCGTCATCCACATGCACGCTTAGTACTTCACCAACTCGTTGCAATCGAATGGCCTTGACCCCGCCACCGTGATTGTTGGCGTTTTCCAATAGGTTGGCGATCACTCGTTCAAAGCGGCGAGCGTCTACTTCAACTTGGCTTGGACCGACATCTTCGGCTACTTCAAGCAGCGTTGCATCAATGCTGAGATGAGACAGGACCGAACGCAGAAGCGGCTCAGCCCTGAGGGCAACCATGTCAATACTGGCGGCTCCCGCTTCAATTCGAGCGATTTCGAGAAGATCCAACACGATACGTTCGAACCGCTTCACATCCTTCTCAAGCAACTCGACACCAAGTTGGGCTCTGTCTCCTAACTCGCTTTTACGATTTGCGACGAGTTCGACCGCGCCACGCATGGAAGTGAGGGGAGAGCGAAGCTCGTGGCTAACGTGGGATGCAAATCGCCGTTCGCGTTGGATCCTCTCTTCAAGAGAATCGGTCATAGAGTTGAACGAACTGACCAGCCTGGTGAGATCGCGGTCTTTGGAGTTTGCTAAACGCGCGGAGAGATCTCCCTTTTCGATCTTCTCGGCAGTTACGGCGATGCTTCCCAAGGGTCGCATAATTCTTCGGCTGGCGTATAGGCCAAGAAGGGCACCCAGAACCGTGGCTACGATTGCGCCGGCGGCCAGGGCTTTCCCAAGTGCGCTTAGGGTACGTTCAAGTTCGTCGAGATTGGAAACCTCGATGTACATGGTTGGAATTACATCCTCGGTCTCGCGAAGTCCTGGTGATCGGTTGGAAGTCCCAAGGGGAATGGATACTGCGAGAAAGGGTTTGTCATTACGAGCGAACCGTTGGCGAGTGGCGCGGCCGTTGAGGGCATTGCGCAGGAAGGAATCAGGGAGATCGGTCTCGGAGGAGTTGACCCTGGTTACATACCAGCGACCGTCCTTTCGTAGCAGCGGTTCGGTGGACAAGCCAGTAACTACCCGATCAACGGCGGCTTTAGGGTCCGCCGATTCGATCCGAAGGGCGTTCGCTATCTGCTGGGCATTGAACGAAGCTTGACGCACGGCAAAGCTCTCGCGTTGCGACAGAAGAACGGTGCGAGCTTGTCTGTAGGTAACGAAGGACAACACGAGCGACAGCGTGAGCCCCATGAGCGCGAAGGCCACACTGGAACGGGCCCTAAGCCCAAACCCTGGAATATGAGGACGCTTCATCGAGGATTGTCGATCAAAAACTCTGGCACTTCGGTCATGGGACGAGTTTGTAACCAAGCCCGCGGACGGTGACCAAATGTTGAGGAGTGGATGGGTTGGCCTCAAGCTTCACCCGAATTCGATAGATCTGCGTGTCAACTAACCGTCCGTCACCCAGATAGTCGTACCCCCAAACCCGGTCAAGGAGCACTTCACGGGACAGCAGCTCTCCCGGATGTTCCGCCAATTCGCACAGGATCTTGAACTCCGTCTTGGTGAGGATTAATGGTTGGTCATGCCAAAACGCTTCCCCCGCCGTCGGCCTGAGAAGAAGCGGACCAACCGTAAGTTCGCGTAGGTGATCACCAGGTGTGTCTTCGGTTTCGTTGACTCCAGCGTTTCCATGTACCCGTCGCAGAAGAGCCCGTAAGCGCGCAGCCAACTCCTTCGGGGCGATGGGTTTCACCAAATAGTCGTCGGCGCCAGCTTCGAGCCCGGCAACCACATCATGAGTGTCGGCTTGGGCGGTAAGGATCACGATGGGGATACGGCTGTGCTCGCGTATGCCGCGGACCACATCAAATCCGTGCACATCAGGCAGCAACAGGTCGACAATGGCGATATCGATGGTTTCTGCGCGGGCCGTCTCTAGACCATCGGTTCCCGTGGCTGCACCAAAGACCGTGTAGCCCTCGTCTTCGAGGTTGAGGCCCAGCGTGAGCCGGATTTGGTCGTCGTCTTCAACGAAAAGTAAGGCCGTTGCCATCCCTGCATCATTGCCCACTCAGCGGGTTCGTGCGACCGAAACGCTTGGGCCGAGTCTGACCTTTTCGCGGCAGTGGGAACTTGTTCCGAAACTGTGACGCATTCGCGACATTCACGGGTGAGTGTCGCGACAGGCCATCCGTCATGATTGTTCTCGTAGCTTCACTTCTCCCCTGAGTTGAACGTTGCAATTGGGTGGTGGAACTCGTTCGGATCCGGTGGTGGGTCCGAACGAGCGCCCGCTCCGCCGCTCGTACTCAATGTTCCTCAACGAGTATGCTCCTCAGCGAGTTCGTGGGGGACGCGATCCAACAACTCATCAGAGGGCAATCCTTTGCTGAGGTGCTCCCAAACGGTCACGGTCGAAAACCCCGTCACGATGCGAGAAGCCGCACAGAATCGGCGAACTTCCGCTTGACTCGCAGTTAGAAGACTCGCAGTTAGAAATCGCCGCGAGCGACTTGTAGGCAGATCAGGCCCAACCCGCGCCACATATCCACAACTTGTTGGCGGTCGTCGAGCACGAAGCTCACATTCCACTTTCCGCGGACATGGGCATCGAAGAGTTCTCGCTTCACGATGGAGTCCTTGCGTTGGTCTCCTTCTGCGCGCATATGAAGTTCACTGTAATGAATGCTGTTGGCTTGCAACCACCGTTCAGTATGCGCCCGGAACTCGCCGCTACGCCCGCTCATCAACACCACATGCTCCTGGTGGGTAATGATGCCACGCACAACTTCGTTCACTTCGTCGGTTTCGCATTTCGACGCATCAAACGGGCCGCGGTTGACCATGAGCGCGAGGGTGCCATCAAGGTCAACAATCACCGCGATGGGCAATTTTGGATCATTAGTTATTGGGTCATTTGCCGCAGGAGCAAGAAACGCATTCCACATGTTGCGAATGACCTTCTCGCCCACACTGACCGGTCGCTTTAAATCCCTGGCGATCGCTTCATCCAGATCAATCTGAAAGAACTTGATCTTGATTATCGTCCCCGGTTTATGTTCTTTGATGAGGGCTCGAATTGCCGCTTCTTGGCGTGGATGCAGATTGGTGTCGTCGATGATTACGTGCTTGCCATCAATAAGCGCGCTGATAATAATGTGGTCGCGAAGGTTTTCCACGAATCGTTCGTTGTTCTTGGTCCAGTGCCCACCATCGAGCATGGCCCGCAAGTCGTCCTTGTTGACCCGCTTAACATCACCGGGCCGCTTCGCCACCTGCTCCTTCGCCCACGTACTCTTCCCCGAAGCCGGAAGCCCCTTGCAAATCGTTACCGTCGCCATCCCTCAACCCTTACAGATCGAGCAGCGGTTGGTGGTGGATTTTCGTACAGCGCTACGGTTGGGCATGGCTAGAAACTGGGTTGCGTGGCATAAGCCGTATGAGGATCCGTCGAGTTCGTTGTCGCAACGGCAGCTGGACGTGGCGACGATGATTGGCGTGTTCTTGACAATGATCCGCTTCCGAAAAAGCTGTTCACCTTTGTTGACGATCTTTGGTGAGGGTTCTTGATTGAGGCGCGTATCGTGGTGGGGCAAGTGTCGGGAAGCGTTTAGTGTCGTCGGCGAGGAATGTTGATGACCATTACGACTGAACGGCTCGGCACCTCGCGCGATCGAATCTTGGTGGCTGGGCTGTTTCTTGCCGTCAGTATGAGTGCTTTTGAAATCACGGCAGTCCTTACGGCGTTGCCGAGCATTGTGAGCGAACTCAACGGTGAACGCTTTTACGGCGCAACGTTGGCGGTCTACCTTTTGGCTTCGCTCATCTCGGTGGTGGCCAGTGGCGAGATGGCCGATCGACGTGGACCTTCCTTACCCTTTGCCCTTGGCGTTGGATTGTTTTTGACCGGTCTTGTTGTTGCCGGAACAGCCCGTTCACCCCTGGTCGTTGTGGCCGGTCGTGCGTTGCAGGGGATGGGCGCGGGTGCGCAAACGACGTTGACCTATGTGGTGATTCGCCGGGCCATTCATGAGGAACTGCAGCCCAAGATTTATGCGGTGATGTCGGCCGCTTGGGTGTTGCCGAGCTTGGTTGCGCCGCTCATTGCCGGGTGGATCACCGATACGTTTGGGTGGCGGTGGGTCTTCCTGGGTTTAACTGGACCGGTTTCGTTAGTAGGTGTGCTCGTGGTTTCGCAAACCCGTCGACTTGGTCCGCCGGGTGAGCTGACCGGGAAGAGTCGCTTGGCGATGGCCTTGATCCTGTCTGCGGGTGCTGCCGCGGTGTTAGTTGGATCGACGAATCGAAAACTGCTCGTTGCTGTGGTTTTGGGGGTTGGTGGGCTTGTCGTTTGTGTAGGTGCGGTGCGATCACTTTTGCCTATGGGCACGTACTCGTTGAGACCAGGCTTGCCTTCAGCTGTGGCATCGCGGTTCTTGGCCACCTTCGCCTTTGGCTGCGTTGACAGTTTCGTGCCGTTTGCTGCCAAAAACATTCACGGTGTTCGCTCAGCTGCGGGGCAGGGATTCCTAATTATTGGCGCGGCAATCTCCTGGACAGCCGGGCAGGCTTACGCTTCAAAATTTGCCGGTGATGGAAACTCATCGAAATATGTGCGCTTAGGGTTTGCGCTCTTGGGCGTTGGTGCGCTGTTGACGTCGACCGTGGTTGCTCCTCAAACTCCACTGTGGGCGGTTTTTCTGGCCTGGATGGTGGGCGGACTGGGTATGGGGCTGCTCTTCAACCCCACCACAGTTGTAGCCATGAACTCAAGCTCCGACGGCGATGCTGGTCTAGTAGGTGGCCAACTGTCCATGGCCGATTCGCTCGGATTCGCTGCAGCCGCAACGTTGGGTGGAACCTTCATCGCTCTTGCCGATCGAACCTCCCTAAACCTGCGGGATGCACTTGCCCTCACCTTTACCGTTGCCATCGCCACCTGTTTCTTAGGCCTGCTGGCGAGTCGAAAAGTAACCGTCTGATTCCGTTTCGGCTTCGAGTGATGGCCATGTCTCCTGACTTGATCGTCATCCGAGCCAACCACACCGAACCTGCATGATGCACTTGTCTTAACACTTATTATTCCCTCAAGAAACTGCTTTGTTAGTTCCTCGAGCCGAAAGCCCGAAATGGAAACCTAGATTTCAGATTGATCGGGCGTGGGACTCAATGACGGCTCGGTGCCCAGGTACGCCGGCGAGTTTGATGTCGGAGGTGACGAGTGGAACTTCCAGGGCTTCGCTGAGTGCAATTGGAAAACTCGGCCGTGGCCTGATGCAGTCGTCCCCAAGTTGACCGAAATCCAGAATGGCAATTGGTAAGCGATACATCGAATTCGGTGGCATCCAAAGGCGGATTCCCATACTTGCTTCGACGCGGGAGCGTTGAGGTCGTAGATTCGGCTCATGAGTGATCTTGAGAAATCTGGTGCGAAGCTACGCCTATCAAAACTGAGTAGATCGATTGCGGGGCGGGTGGGGGTGGTGACGGGTGCTGGAAGTGGCATGGGTCGAGCCACGGCGTTTCTCTTTGCCGACGAGGGAGCCAGGGTGGCGGTAATTGATCGTGATGCGGAAGGCGTGATCGAAACGGTGCAGCGGATCACCGATGTCGGCGGCGTGGCTTCGGGTTTCGTGGTTGACGTGAGCAATGGATCAGCAATTCACGATGTGATCAACGACGTGCGTGAACAACTTGGGCCGGTGGACATTTTGGTGAACAACGCAGGAGTGTCGATGGCTTCACCGATCGCTGCTGATGACTTCTACACGGCCTGGAACTACACGCTTGCGGTGAACCTCAGTGCGCATACGTATTTTGTGCGGGAGTGTTTGGAAGATCTCGCCCGAAATGGTGACGGACGAATCGTAAATATTGCCTCGACCGAAGGATTGGGGGCCACCCCGGGCATCGCTGCCTACACCGCATCAAAACATGGTGTGATCGGCCTCACCAGAGCGCTCGCGGTAGAGCTTGGCGGCCGCGGCATCACCGTGAACTGCATCTGCCCGGGCCCCATCCTCACCGCCATGACCGAGGAAATCCCCGATGAACACAAGACGATTTTTGCCAAGCGTCGGACGGCACTTCGTCGTTACGGTGACCCCGAAGAAGTAGCCCATGCCACGCTAAGCCTCGTGCTCCCTGCGGCCAGTTTCATTTGCGGCGCCGCTCTAGTGGTCGACGGTGGACTAACGATCCGCAATGCGTAGCCCCCGTGGGTAGAGTAAACGCCGATGCCTGAGATTCCCGAAGTCCAGTCCCTGGCCAATTGGTTGGGAGAACGCACGGCGGGTTTGGTGATCGAGCGCGCTGACATTCTGGCCATAAGCGCGCTGAAGACCTTCGACCCGCCCCTTGATGCGCTAAAGGGCCGGGCCATTGTTGGATGGAGTCGCCGGGGCAAGTTTTTGATTGCTGAAACCCGAGCACTTGGCAGTGACGACACTGATCCGATCTACCTCTGCATTCACTTAGCCCGGGCGGGTTGGCTGCGTTGGTCCGATGAAGTAAAAGCCACGGCGGCCAAGCTCACCAAAGGCCCACAGGCATTGCGAATGACGTTCAACGACGGTTCAGGATTCACGGCCACCGAAGCGGGGACGGATAAGCGACTCGCCGTTCATGTGACTCGAGACCCCGAAATGGTTGAGCGGATCCGAACCCTTGGTGTCGACGCACTTGGCCCAATTTTTACTGTTGCCAGCTTCTCTGAAATCCTAAAAGCTGCCGGACGATCACAAATCAAAGGCGTACTTACCGATCAAGCCCTCATCGCCGGAATCGGAAACGCCTATTCTGATGAAGCACTCCATGTGGCCAAGCTCTCACCTTTTAAGCCCAGCAATTCACTCACCGCTGAGGAAGGTGCCCAACTGCATTCGGCCATCGTCGGGGTGTTCAATGAAGCCCTGGAACGAAGCGCGGGGAAGCCCGTTGCCGAACTAAAAGATGCCAAACGATCGGGCATGCGCGTGCACGGCAGAACCGGTCAGAAGTGTCCAGAATGCAATGATGTGGTGCGAGAGGTGGCGTTCTCTTCCAAGAGCATCCAGTACTGCGCCACCTGCCAAACCGGAGGAAAGCCACTAGCCGATCGACGAATGAGCCGGCTGTTGAAATGAGCATCCCTATAATTGACCTATCGGGCAGCAAAGAAGCAGTGGTCGCATCGATTGCTGAAGCATGCGCAACGTATGGGTTCTTCACGGTGATCGGGCACGGAGTTCCTGAACTAATTGATAAGCGCGCATGGGATCAAGCGCGAGCCTTCTTTGATCTAAGCGCCGAGCAAAAGCAAACCGTAGCTATGCCCGAGGCTGGATATCCTTATGGTTACGCTCCGTTTGCGTTTGAACGCCTGGCTTCTTCGCTCGGGGATGTAACACCTCCGGATTTGAAGGAGACCTATACGGTTGGTCCCGTCGACCCAGCGCCCCGACCGGCAGTTGATCCGGGTGAAGCCTGGGCTCGCCTGCCAACACTCTGGCCCAATGATCTTCCCGAAGCAAAACCGGCGTTTGAGCACTACTACCGCGCCATGAGTGATTTGGCTCAACGGATCATGCAGCTGTGTGCGGTAGCGCTGAATCTCGATGAGCACTACTTTGATCCGCTCATTAACGCCCACATAAGCGCGCTTCGTTTCCTGAACTATCCCGAGTTGGAAACGCCACCGCTTCCCGGGCAATTGCGAGCAGGCGCCCATACCGATTATGGCACCATCACCATTTTGCGTCAGGAACAAAAACTGGGTGGGCTGCAAGTACTCAGCCACGCACAATCCTCATCACAAGAATCAGTGTGGATCGATGTCCCCTACGTCCCCGGAAGCTATGTGGTGAATCTTGGTGACGCCATGGCCCGATGGACGAATGACCGGTGGCGCTCAACCCTGCACCGTGTACTCAGCCCGCCAGTTGACGCCAACGAGCCGACCCGCAGGCAATCCATTGCCTTCTTTCACAACGCCAACTGGGAAGCCATCATTGAATGCCTGCCCTCGTGTTTGCTGGCCAGCGAAGCTCCAAAGTATGCGCCGATTGCCGCCGGACCTCACCTCTCGAGCAAGTTTCAGTCGACCCAATATTGAGCGTGCAAATCTGTTGAGCTGAATTGATCCTAGTTAGCCTCTTTTCGCTCAATCGTTTGGCAAATGCATCACGTTCGGTCGCATAGTGCCGCGGTGGTGGAACGTATCTTGATGGTCGACGACCAGCCTGCCCCTCGTTGCCCTGCCCCTCGTCGCCCTAGTCCTCGCCGTGATCGGCTGCCTGTTTGCGGCCTTCGTCTTCGGTAAACAGCAGAGCGCAGAAACGGTTACGCAACCCGAAGCGGTGAAACCTTCAGTATTCCCTCCAGTTCGCAACGATTGCACCATTTCCATCTCCGGTGCTGCAACAACGCATTGCCCCGGATCGAGCAACACTGAGTTCAAGGTCACCACGAGAAACAAGAAGCCATCGGACGTGTTGAAACGCAAAACGAGTAGTGCGCCAAGGACTTCGCCCTGGGTGCTCCAGGATGTAAAACGGCGGCTATTTTGCTGGGCCCCCGTCGACAGGGAAAGCCCCTAAGGCACAGAGGTGCGGTTCGCTCTACACTTTGACCACTGCCGGTGAAAGCCCGTGCCGATAACCACTCTCGAGAGAATTATATGCGACGACTAACCGGACTTGATGCTTCGTTTCTCTATCTCGAGACACCGAACAACCACATGCATGTGGCGGGGACGTACATCTTTGATCCGTCGGGAATACCAGGTGGGTACTCATTCACTCGCGTGAAAGAACTGATTGCCAATCGGCTCCACAAGCTCCCACCGTTTCGTTGGCGGCTCGTAGAAGTGCCCTTTGGTTTGCATCATCCGATCTGGATTGAAGATCCTGATTTTGATTTGGACTACCACGTTCGCCGCACCGCGCTCCCATCGCCGGGTGGCCAGGCTGAGTTGAACGGTCTCGCTGCTGACATCATGGGACGGCCGTTGGATCGTCGTCGTCCGCTTTGGGAAATCCATATTGTCGAAGGCCTCGAAAACGGTTACGTGGCCATGATTTCCAAAACCCATCACGCGGCCATTGATGGTGCTAGTGGTGCGGAGTTGAGCACTAACCTGCTCGATCTTGGGCCGGAACCAACCATCTATACCGATGCGCCCGAGTGGAAATCCGAGCGTATGCCCAGCGATTCCGAAATGCTCGTCTACGCCTTCAATTCGCTTTCTAAACAACCGGCTCTGTTGGCTAAGACTCTGAAGGACACCGTTGGTATGGCCCTCACCATGCGCAACCGTCCTAAGCCTGAAGGGGTCACACCGCCACCCTCGCTGTTCTCTGCGCCGCGTACTTCGCTCAATGTGCCGCTCACCCCGCACCGCTTGTTTGCCACTGCCGACGTAACGCTCGATGACATAAAAAAGATTCGGAGCGCGCTTGGAGGTACCGTCAATGATGTGGTTTTGGCGCTTTGTTCAAGTGTTCTGCGCGCATATTTAATTGAGGAATCGGAATTGCCTAACGAACCCTTGGTGGCCATGGTCCCCATCTCGGTTCGCTCCAGCGATCAACAAGGCGCCATGGGGAACCGCGTTTCCAACATGTTCGTTTCGCTGGCCACACAAATCGCTGATCCCGTCGAACGGTTGCAGGTCATTCAAAACGGCACCAAGCAAGCGAAAGAAGTTGCCTCCGCAATCGGTGCCGACACGCTCTCAAACTGGGCTGAATTTGCCGCCCCCGCCCTTGCCGCCCGAGCCGCCCGTTTGTACTCGTCGATGAAGTTGGCCGATAAGCACCGTCCGGTCTTTAACGTAACGATTTCCAACGTGCCTGGCCCGAAATTCCCGTTGTACTCCGCCGGGGCCAAGCTCACCGCCTGGTACCCCATGGGCCCGATTTTCGATGGTGGCGGCCTCAACATGACCGTCATGTCGTATTGCGGCACCGTGCATTTCGGGTTGGTGGCGTGCAAAGAAACCGTGCCGCGGGTGAACGACATTGCCGCTGGGCTGGCCGACGCGGTTGCCGATCTCCTAAAGGCTGCTGAAGAAGCCGAATCCGCCCTCCTTGCCGGTAGTTCAGCTGATGTCGCTGCATCTGGTTTGCCTTCGGGTTCTTCTGTGTCGACGGCTCCGAAACCCCGCAAGCCCCGCGCTTCCAAGGTGGTTCCCGCCCAGGGCAAAGCTCCAGTTCCCGTTAAGAATTTACGTTCCGCCACCGCAGGGAAAAAGCCCACCAAATCAGCAACACCGGTTGTCAGCAGGCGAAAGGCTAGAGCGAAGTAGCTTTTCACCCGAGCTTTGCGGAGGTTTAACGTGTTGTTGGTCGACCCTGTGCGCCTGCAGATTAGGGAAAGCGGAACCCAGGAGCCCAATTTCTTGCTAGTGTTTGCGTGCTACGCGGAAGTGGCTCAGTGGTAGAGCATCACCTTGCCAAGGTGAGGGTCGCGGGTTCGAATCCCGTCTTCCGCTCCAAGTATAACCGCAGGTCAGGCACCCTTTCGAGGGTGCCTGATTGTTTTGAAGTTGATGGTAGACCGAGCGATTTGCGTGTCGGGTGTGGGGCCGTGACCTGGTGAAATGTGTTTCAACAGTTTTTGCCTCAATAAGGTGATGCTCTACCATTGCGTTGAAGTTGTTTGCTTCTGGGTGTTTCCTTGGTTCAAGTTTTGCGGCGGTTGTTAAGTGCGCGTACGTAGACCGCTCTACTATTTTTGGGATTGGGGGTTACTTGTCGAGGTAGTCACGGATGCGGGTGACGTGTTGATTCAATGTTCGGCTGACTGCGTTGAAGTCTGGGCAGTTGTTGCCGAGGTAGTCGGTCAGTTCCGCAGACCATCGGGAGCGGTACCAACTGAGACCGGTGTTCCATCGATCGAAGAACCGCTGCGGATCGAGTTGTTTGTGTTCTGCTTTTTGTTCGAACCGATGCCAAGTTTCGAACAGATCTGGTCCGCGGGGATCTTCAAGCATGGTCCACAGGTCGTAAACGTCTCTGCATTGGCGTCGTTGAATTATGCATCTGAGTTTCTCTGCGCAGATCTCGGTCAGTGTGTAACAACGGATCGAGCCGGTCTTGGGTAGATCTCGCCACGCGACGATGGGCGGAATCGATCGGTGTTCGATGACGAGTTCGTCGTCTGCGAGGTCGAGCTTGATTGATCGCGGTTTGGCACCTAGCGGCCCGATGTAGGTGATTCGAGGTGGGGTGGCGTTGAGGTCGAGTTCGAGAGTGTCAATACTGATTTGATCCCGGCATCGTTTCAGCGCGGCCGCAATGATTTCGAACGCCTGATCGATGCTGATTCCGATTAAGGAGTAATCGAGATCGGCTGAGTACCGGTAGTCTTCATAGTGGACGAGCCGGAGACTTGTGCCGCCCTTGAGAACCATTTGCTCGCCGGCACCGGCCGAGATCTCGATGGCCACGTGAGCAAGGATGTAATCACGCTCGACTGTCTGTGCATCGACTCGGTCGATCTGTGCTTGTTTAGTTATCTCCCCACGTCCAATCATCTGCGAACCACTTCTTCGAGTTCTTCAATCGGTCCGGGCCAACGAACGCCCGTGTGAATGTCGACTATGCCGTCGGAGCGTTCGTCGGTTGGGTCGAGACGGAGTGGCCGGGAGACTCGGATTGGCAGATCGATACTTTTGAGTTTTCCGAGTTCGAGTTGTCGGTCGAGCGAAACCAGCCGTCGGAGAGCAACGTCGAAGCTCAAGGTGTCACTTAGATCCTGGACGATACGTGGGTTCGGCTCCGCCGCGGCTAGGGCTTCCGCGACGACTGAAATTCCCCCGACCCGGCCGGGTACTCGAGCAGATTCGAGAAGCGCTCTTTCGACCGTCGAAATCATCGCACTACCGCAAGGCTGCGCACCCACATGAATGGTCGCCTCGCTTTCAATGATGGACTCGAGTAACCGGCCGCCTACCGTTTTAACGAAGAGCCGACGCGTTACTGCTACTTGAACCCGTTGGCTCCCGCGTGTGAGAAGCCCGTGTTCATGAAGTGCCGTCCGAAAACAGATCCGGTGATCACGGTCCCCAACGGCCAGAACGACTGCCTCGGCCAACCGGTCGCTTGAGAGAGCAGCGACTCCCAGCTCACCAAGCGGCCGCAACAAATAGAATCCACGTCGAACCCGTTCCACGAGCCCGTCACGCTCAAGCCTCGTCAACAGATTCGACGCCGCTTGAGGACTCAGTCCCAAACGGGCCCGAACTTCAAGAGAAGACACATCGGTGCGACCCTCAGCCGCCAGCCCATCGACAAGGCTCATGCCGATCATGGATGTCATGATGATGACTATACATTATTTACCTGAATAGTCATCATCACAACTGCAAGAGGTTCGGCGTAGCACCATTCGACTTCCATTTACCCAAGAAGCTATCGCCTCGAAACGGATAGTAAGTGCGCCTACGTAGACCACTCTACGAACTGGGTGGACTGGGGCGTATTTGGTGGACAAAACGTGGACTCGGCAACACGTAATCGCAGCTGGTGGACTGGCTGGACGGTCGTCCTCACGTTGCCAAGGTGAGGGTCGCGGGTTCGAATCCCGTCTTCCGCTCCAATAGAACCCCCTGCTGAGCAGGGGGTTCTTGCATTATGGGTGCTGAATAGATGTTCAGTTTTGCCCATCTCGGCCCATCGCTTGCCCATCTGCTATTCCGTCGATTGGCCTCAAGGTTGTGGTTTTGGGTGCCGAAGGTTTGTGGATGTCTGGATCTATTCGTGAGCGGGGGATCAATTGTTGGGAGATGCGTGTCTTTTTGGGCACGGACCCGTTGTCGGGTCGGAAGCGGTATGCGACTAGAACAGTTCGAGGTTCGCGAACGGAAGCGCAGTGTGAGTTGCTGATGTTTGCCGCGGTTGCGAACGTTGCGCCGATTGTTGGGGCACGCTCAACGGTGGCGGATTTGTTGGAACGATGGTTTGTGGCGGCGTCGCCGAATTGGGCACCAACGACGGTTCGGTCTGTTCGTTCGATTATTTCTTGTCAGTTGCTTCCTGGTCTGGGGTCGATCCGTGTGAGGGAACTCACGACGGTACATTGACGAGTTTTATGGGCGGCTTCGCACTGATGGCCGCCACGATGGCAAAGCATTGTCGATTGGTGGGGTTCGTCGTGTTCATTCAGTTTTGCATCGTGTGTTGGCTGAGGCGATGCGGTGGGATTGGATTTGGATCAACCCGGCATCGAATGCTTCACCGCCACGCTCGGTGCCATCGGATGTGAGACCGCCAACGACAGCTGAGGTGCAGGCGTTGCTTGTGTTTGCGGCGTATCGCGATTTGGCATTCCATACGTTTCTTGTTTTGGCGGCATCCACGGGAGCGCGTCGTTCGCAATTGTTGGGGCTTCGTTGGTCGGATATCGATTTGGGTCGTGGTGCGGTTGGGTTTCGTCGCGGGCTGGTTGATGGTGTCTCGGGCCCGGTGTTGGTCTCAACAAAAACTAGGCGCACATATCGTGTGGAGCTCGATGGCGTGACCTTGGCAGTTCTGCGTGACCATCATGCGAAACGATCCGAGATTCTCGCTGACAGTTTCGTGTTCTGTTCTGGGGGTGACGCCCAGCAGCCTTGGAAACCGAATTGGGTAACAAAAAAGTTCATCAGTACACGAATCGATGCGGGGCTCGCCCATTTTCGTTTGCATGATCTTCGTCATTTCATGGCCACGGGAATGTTGAATCTTGGCGTGCCTGTGCCGATCGTCGCCGCCAGGTTGTGTCACGCACGGGCATCAACCACACTCAACGTCTACGCCCACGCGGTCCCTTCTGGTGATCGGGCAGCGGCCGAACTATTTGCATCCGTTTGGCGTGAACAGACCGTCGAGATTAGCGCCGCAGCTTGACCAATCACCCGTATCGCCGCTTCCTGCTTGTCCCACTGGTGAGGGCTCAGGTGCAGGGTCAGTTCAGCAGCGGTGGGCGTTAGCTGGTTGGGCGCAACCGTATAAATCCGTTGAGGTAGAATTTCCCCGTGTCTATGGTGATCACACTTCCTGATGAAGAAGCTCAGAAGCTAAGTGCTGCTGCGTTACGTCTTGGGGTGAGCGTGGATGAAGTCGCCCGCTCCTTGGTTGCTGATCATCTCCCCGCTGTTCTCACTCCCGAACGTTCGCGTGCGATGTTGGAGGGTTTTGTGGGCTCCGTGTCGGGGGATGGTTCGGTGTTCGATGTTCACGAGGCTCGTCGGGAACTTGCGACTCGGCGTGCATCTCAGGACACCCGTAACTTGTGACTCTTCTCGTCGATTCCAATGTTTGGATTGCAGCTCAGGACAGGCAGAACCGTGATTATGGAGCGTGTTCTACCCTGCTTCTTGAATATGCGGGCAGACTCGCAGCGACAGTGCCGGTGATCATTGAAACTGCTTGGTTCATTGAGGATCGACACGGCCCGGCTCGTGAATCGGAGTTTCTTCGCTTGGTTACGTTAGGCGTCGTGCAGGCAATAGATCTCACCCTGGAAGATTGGGCTCGTTGCGTGGAGTTAGTTGACACGTATGCGACGCTTCGGCTGGGAGCCGTCGACGCTTCAGTTGTTGCCGTGGCGGAGCGTCTCAAGCTCACGGACATCGCAACGATGAACGGGCGCGATTTTTACGCAGTTAGACCCAAACACTGTTCGGCCTTCAGGCTTCTTCCTGAAGGTATCGCATCGCCGTAACGACCTTCGTTTCACGTTAGCGCCTGAGCAAACCGACTGGGTTGGCGGTAGCTGGAATTGTGTGTGCTTACTTGTCGTGCCACTTCCGTGCCGCTTGACCGGAAGTGATGGGTATTTGGGGGTGTTGAACGGCTTGAAGCCGAGACCCTAGATAGCTTCTGAGTTGGATAAATACTGTTCAGGCACCGGTAACATATCGATGACCATCGATTTTGCCAAGGTGAGGGTCGCAGGTTCGAATCCCGTCTTCCGCTCCAAGTGTAAACGCAGAGGTCAGGCTCCCTTTCGAGGGAGCCTGACTGCTTTCTCCGGCAGGTCAGGTCTACCCTTTCGCTGCACCTTCTGCGGAATCTGGTACAGCGGGTAGGACTGTGAGTGAGTGAGTGAGTGAAATGTGGCTTCACGTTTTCCTGTTCGTTTAGGAGGTTTTCCGTGATGCTCTACCGCTCCTGGAGTTGTCGGCATGCATCTGCCTTGCGTCAATACTAATTGTAGTGATTAGTATTGGTACATGACTGGTTTGGTTGTTGATGGGCCTGGGGGGCCTCGTGATTTAGCGGATTGGTTGTTGGCTCGTGGTCGTCATTGGGTGACGGCTTCTGAGGTTGCGGTTCTTCTCGGGGTGCCGTTGACTCATGTTGCACCGTTGTTGGCGCGTTGGATTTCGAAGGGTTTGTTGTTCAGTCCCACGAAGGGTGCTTATGTGCCGATTCCGCCGCATTATCGGGATTGGGGTGCGGTTCCTGGATCGGAGTTCATTGATGCGATGATGCGTCATCTCGGTCATGAGTATTACGTGTGCTTATTGTCAGCGGCGGAGGTTCATGGGTTTGCTCATCAGCGTCCTCAGGTGTTTCAAGTGATGACTGCAGCTCGGCTTCGTGATCGTTCTTTTGGTCGGGTAAAGCTGTCTTTTGTTTACTCGGCCGTAGTTCTTTCACGTCCGACGGTTTTGCGGAACACACCGACGGGGGTTTTGCGGGTGTCATCGTTGGAGTGCACGATTCTTGATTTGGTGGCGATGCCGTTACGAAGTGGTGGATTGTCGAACATTGGTACGATTGTGGGTGAAATGCTTGATGAGAAGCGGATTGATTCGAAGTTGCTGTTCGACGCGGCCACGGGTTACCCGGCGTCAGTGGTGGCGAGGACTGGTTGGATGATTGAGTTTGCGGCGGGTCATGTTGACAAGCAGTTCGATGTTGAGATGCTCCGGCGGTTGGCGAGTGCACGGGTAACGCCAACGCTGCTTGATAGCCAAGGGCCACGCACCGGTGAGTTGAACAACCGGTGGAATCTCATCGTGAACTCGAGCGTCGAGGTTGATTCATGATTCCCCGTCCATCGATTGTTGAGTGGGGCCGAACGGTTCCGTGGCCAACGGTCGATCAGATTGAACAGGATTTGTTACTGAGTCGACTGATCGTAGCAATCGCCAACGATCAGCACCTGGGCGAGGAACTTGTTTTTCGGGGCGGT
Source organism: Acidimicrobiia bacterium (assembly GCA_043754155.1). GTDB lineage: Bacteria > Actinomycetota > Acidimicrobiia > Acidimicrobiales > JANYDT01 > JANMZO01. Next base: position 653 of record JAYUVJ010000230.1, on the reverse strand, counting down.
ACTTGTCTGCGAGGAGATGCTGAGACCACAGGAGCTCGACGATTCCAAGTTCGGCTGTTCGGAGTAACAGGTCGGCGATCGAGATTGGGTAGAGCGTGGCGGTGTCGGGGAACACTCGATCGCGTTTTTGTGCCACGGTTCAGTAGCGGGCGCCAGCGTCGGTTAACGCGTTGATCGCGTCAGAGATTTTCGTTGTTCGTTTGTTTCGTAGAGTCTGAAACGTGGCAAGGTCGGTGGCTTTTATACGGCGGTGGGTGCTTTCGGGAAGATTGTGGGAATCTCGACGTAACGGTAGCCGTGCGGTCGTTTCTTCCGGCGCGGCGTTGAAGCAGTCCTTGTTGCGCAACCTTATGAAGGCATGCCGTGATAAATGGGGCTCGTTCCACGCTGTCGAGCGTCGGGTCGGTTTTTTCGGCCATCTTGAATTGGCCTGTCAGCCGATAGAGGAAGCGTTTTAGATCGCAACTTCAACCGTAAGCATGCAGAGTATAAGCACTCAGGCCCATTGGAACCCCTGCTGTGCAGGGGGTTCTTGCATTTTCGATGTTGAATGAGTTTTCAGTTTTGCCCATCATGCCCATTCTTTTGCCCATCGAGTTCGGGGTGGTGGTGTGCCGATCTTTTAGTTATGAGTGGTTCTGTTCGTCAGCGTG
>JAYUVJ010000229.1:0-3795 GCA_043754155.1 Acidimicrobiia bacterium | reverse complement strand
GACCGCCTTCGCCGAACGGCCACCTGAACGACAGATACACATCACGGTAACCCCGGCGGGAAAGGTAGCTGCGGAGGCAACTGGGTCGAGCAATCCAAGCGGTGTGTGGATTGCGTTCGACGCATGTCCGGCCGACCATTCGTCTGCTTCGCGCACGTCGAGCAGAACATTTGTGGCCATGACACCTTCTGCCTCACCTGGTGCGTTTATACACAAGCGTTCGTAGGCTTCGGTGCAAGATGTTTCTAACGGATTCATAACTGCTCCTTCTTTGGAATTGGAATGTGGTCGGTGGTTGATCCGGCGGTTGATCATGTGGTGATCAGTGAGAAAAGTCCACGCGCGGCAAGAGACGGTCCAGCCACGCGGGTAGATGCCATGCTCGTTCGCCGAGCATTCCCAGCAGTGATGGCACGAGCATCATGCGAATTACGGTGGCGTCAAGAAGAACGGCGAGAGCGAGCGTGATGCCAAGTTCGGTCGGCGGAATTGGGCCGGTGATGCCGAATGCAATGAATACCACGATCATGATGAGCGCAGCGTTGGTAATGGGTTTGCCAGTTCGGGCAATACCTTCCCGGACAGCGAGTTGCGCATCGCCAGTAGTGTCGTGGCGTTCTTTGATAGCGGCGAGTAAGAACAGCTGGTAGTCCATTGATAGGCCAAACAACAGCGCAAAGAAGAACAACGGAGCCCATGCATCAACAAAGCCTTGCGGTTCGATACCGATGAGCGACGCACCGTACCCGTGTTGGAATACCAGTGATGCAAAGCCGAAACTCGCACCCACCCCGATCAGGTTGAACACGATCGAGGAAATCGCTATCAGTGGACTGCGAAACACCACGAGCAGCAAAACAAAAGCAACAATCATGATCACCGCTATAGCGAGAGGCGCCGTATTCGTAAGCGCACTGGTTAAATCCGTGTTCTGCGACCCGGGGCCACCAAGTCGAGCAGCTGGAACTTCGACATCAAGTTTGCTGCGTAGGCGATGAATGAGTTGTGAAGTTTCCGTTGCGTCTACCGCAGTGGTGGGAGTAGCCCGAACTACGACTCGGCCTGACGCTGCTGGAGGAGTAACGATTTGTGCAACCATCACGCCTTTGTCGCGACCTGCGATTTCAATTACACGCTGCGCATCAGCGCCTGGCACGGTGACGAACAACGGCGCTGCGGCCCCGGGGCCAAAGTGTTTCGTGACTGCGTCATAGCCGTCACGACTTTGCGCCCCACGATCAACGACGGCAGCAGCCGGCATACCAAGACGCATACCAAACGCCGGTCCAGCAAAAAGCAGCAACAAAGCGAGTCCAGCAGCGAGCGTTGCGCCCGGGCGCTTCATCGCAGCTGCAGTCCACTTGGCCCAACGCCCCTCAGCTTGTTCCTCATTACGTCGGCCTGCACGTTGCGACGTACGCGTAATGAGAACTCGATCTCCCAGTGCAACAAGCACAGCGGGAAGAAGGGTGAGAGACGCCGCTGCAGTAGCGATAACAGCGAGAATCATGCCGAATGCCATCGCTCGGAAGACCATGATTGGGACAAGGAAAATTGCAGCCAACGACAACACAACGGTAAGTGCAGAGAGAAATACTGCTTTACCGGCCGTGGCGAGTGTTCCCGCGATCGCGTCGTGAGCATCGCGGCCATCAGCGCGTTCCTCACGGTAACGAGTCACGATGAACAGGCAATAATCGATCCCGACCGCAAGCCCAATCATCATCGAAAAGTTCATAGACCACACCGACATCGGCGTCGCAAATGTGGCAACATGCAGCGCAGCAAACCCAACGGCGATCCCAGCGACCGCAAGCAACAATGGGAGACCCGCAGCAATCGCGGAGCCGAACGCAATGAACAACAAAATCATCGTAGGCAGACCTGATAGCAACTCTGCTTTGTGAAGGGCACGTTCGTTTGACGCATTGAAGTCATGCCACACGGCCCACTCCCCAGTGGTATCAGCCTGTGCGTCAGCCGGAAGCGTAACGGTGCTTACGGTCCGCATTACTTTGCCTGCCGATTCAGGCAACTCGGCATCACTGCTAGAGGACAATCGCACCGGGATCAACACCGCAAGCCCATCGGGGGAGAACAGCCCAGCCTCCGTCGGTGCCGTGAGCGGGTTGATCACACCGTCCGTCCCGGGACTTTTTGTAAGTGCAGAGACGAGTGCGGTCACGCCAGATGGGTTGGCTGCGATCGGTGTCTTTTGTCGATAGGCAACGACTGCTGCCTCGGCCCCAAGTTGCGGGAAGTCTCGGCGGATCTCATCGCGAACCTCCTGGGCAGTGGAACCTTGCGCCTCCCACCCAGCCCCGGAGAGTGCACCGGTCAACGTCACAGCAAGAGGAGCAGCGCAGACAACAACAATCGCCCAAAGTGTAAATACGCGTTTGGAATGCTGGGCCGAGTACCGTCCGATCCGGGCCAGGAGACCAGGTTTTGTAAAAGCACCCGAATGACTGTCGATCAGCGAAAGTGGTTCAAGCTTGGTCATCATGGGTGGACTCACATCAATTCGGACGCGACGAAACAAAGGGTGTCGCAGTTGTTGGTTAGAAATGGGTAAAAGCGTGCGGCTGGGCTACTCCTGCCAGAACGCTCAAGGTTTTCGTTAAGCGAGTTTGGTAAACATTTTTTGCACGTCAGCCACGTGATAGCCCTCGGCAGCGGAACGCTCTGGATCTTCAAGACACCAGGTCAACCCGGCCGCAACAAGCGTAAAACCAGCCTGCTCCAACGCCTTATTGGCAGCCGACAGTTGCGTGACCACCTCACGGCAGTCACGTCCCTCGGTCAGCATTTGCTGAATGCCTCGGACTTGGCCCTCCACTCGTCGGAGGCGTCGAATAATGTCGGCGACGGTTTCCTCGGGAAGTTCCACACTCACCACTATACAGATACCCCTGGGGGTAGTCAAGCTACCCCCAGGGGTATCTCCGTCTTGGCTATTGGGCGGAGTTCTAACTGAAAGTAGGGTCGATTGCTTCTAAGCTAAAAGCCCGCCGCGACAATCTTTTTCGCCGGGCTGAAGCTTTGGCGTCCGGCTGCGCCATAGGAAAAGCATGGTGCGTGTTTGATCGACCCTTGCCGATCGTCTCGGGCTCTACGCTGTCGAGATGATTTTGATCAACGTGAAGTTCTACATCCGGGAAGACAAAAGGGCAGAGTGGTTGGTGCTCGCCAACAGCTACGAACGTTCCGTGCAGGCCGAGCCGGGAAATGTGTTTTTCACGATTGCTCAGAGCCTGGCGGATGCAAACACCTTTGTTTGTGTCGAGGGGTTTGTAGATAGTGCGGCTGGTGATGCGCACATGGAACAAACACACGTAACTGATTTTTTTGCGGCAATGCCCAACATTGTTTCTCGTCGCCCTGACATCGTCTACGTCGACGCAGACGAAGTGTCAGGCTTCGGGCAAATGGGCGAAATCGTTCCCCGCTAGCACCGTGTCAGCACGCCCAGGTTGAATGTTGCACGCCAAACTATCGGCCACTCAGGTGTCCGGTGTGTTTACGGGTTGCAGTTACCCGTTAACGCGGGACCGAACGGTTCAAGACTGATGTTGTCCGGGTCGCGGAACTCCAGTAGGGGTGCAGCACCGATATTTTTGACAAGTTGCGCCCCTGACAATCCAGCTGCTCGACCGAGCAGCACGTTTGAGTGGGGATTCAATAATGGCAATCGTTGATTACGCTGGCGGTGAGATAAGCGAGTTCCCGCTGGGCCGGAGTAAGTGCAACACGGCGTTTGCACAGCTGTCGATGCCTAATCAGTTGATTTGTAGC
>JAYUVJ010000228.1:0-2648 GCA_043754155.1 Acidimicrobiia bacterium | reverse complement strand
GTGGCAGGCGCTCTGTTGATCGGTACTGGACTGGTGCTGTGTGCGATGGCGTTGCTTCGGGGTCTCCAATCAGCGTTTGCGACAGAAGTATCCGTAGCGAAACCTTCCGGTGAAGGGCACTTATCGGGCTCCTTCAGCTGGGCTCCGTACATGATCGCGGCTCTCGGCTGCTTGGTGTTGATTGGGCTAGTAGTTGTTCTGATTCAGCGTTCCACCCGTGCAAGGAGCACCCGATGAGTAAAGCTTCCAAAGTCCAAAAAACTGTGGATCAACCTTTTGGTCGCCCGATCGATCGTTCGGATATCGAATCCCGGCTGCGTACATTGAAAGATGATGTTGATACGGTCAAGGAATCCGCCGCCGGAGCCGGAGTTGCGGCGGGCCTAGGAATTGCTTTGCTGCTGGTAATGCTGGCTTTTGTGATTGGTAGAGCCCGAGGAAAAAAGAAGTACGCGTTCGTAGAAATCCGAAGGGCGTAAGGCAGGCTGTGCTCAAGTCCATTGTTCGGAACTTCATTAAAACCTCGGTGGTCAATAAAGGACTTCGAGGCAACTCTTCGGCCTGGTTAGTGATCGGCGCGTTCAGTATTTTGAAGCGCTTGTATAACAAAAGCGGGAGTCGCAGCGAAACAATCGCCTTCACCCAGAGGATTCGCCCCGGCGACGAACTGATCGTGAAATACCCAGGGACCCCTGGGCGTGGCGTCCGCAAAGAAATCAATGAACTCACCAAACGCAAAACTGCTGCCGCTGCAGAACGGGCTGCCACTATCAGCCGGTTACAAAACAAGGCAAACAAGGGTGAGTTCGGTTCCAAGAAAGCCGCGCGTCAGTTGGCCACCATGACGGGATCAGGATCAATGTTGTCCAAAGCAGTTCAAGGCGCAATCTCCGGCGCAGTTTCAGGCGCCGCAAACGGTTTGCGTGGAGGCAAATGAGCAGGCCGCTGAAGGAAGGCGAAAAAGTTGTCGTTGTTGACTCCAAAAAACGTCGTTACCTCCTCACACTCAAATCCGGCTCAGAGTTCCATTCCCACGCCGGATTCTTCCCCCACGATGCGCTGATCGGCACCGAAGAGGGCGTACCTGTCCGTTCAACCGGTGGGGCAAAATACCTCGCAATTCGCCCTACGTTGGCTGAATACGTGCTGAAGATGCCGCGCGGGGCGCAGGTCATCTATCCGAAGGATCTCGGCGCCATTTTGATGTTCGCCGATATATTCCCCGGTGCTCGCGTGTTGGAATCGGGAATTGGCTCAGGAGCCATGTCGATGACTTTGTTACGAGCAGGCGCCCACGTTATTGGGTATGAACTCCGAGAGGATTTTGCTGCCAAAGCCAAGGAAAACGTGTTGTCGTTTGTTGGTGAAGAAATGTCTGAGCGTTACGAGGTGCATGTTCGTGACTGTTACGAAGGCATTGATGAAACTGGGCTCGATCGGATTGTGCTGGACCTTCCTGAACCTTGGCAGGTAATACCCCATGCCGTGAGGGCATTGCGTACCGGTGGCATTTTGCTCTCGTACCTACCAACTATCACCCAAACGGTTCAGTTGCGAACCACGTTGCTTGAGCACGGTTTTGCTATGGCTGAAACGGTTGAAGTTCTGCACCGCACCTGGCATATCGAAGGCATGTCGGTTCGCCCCGATCACCGCATGGTTGCCCACACCGGCTTCTTGACCTACGCCCGGTTGTTAGCCAGTGGAGTTGAAGACCCGGGTGTAGCTCCAGCCGTAGCGTAAGTGCCCGATACTGAGCCTTCACGCGGCACCAAGCAAGACTTGCGACAGCAGCATCGAAACGCAAAACCGTAGGGTATCCGCCGTTTTGTTGCCTCACCATGGCACCCTTTTGGCGTGAACGGGCTAGATATTGCGTTGGGGTTGGCGGTACTTGCTGCCTTTGTTGGCGGATATCGTCGCGGATTACTGCTTCGGGTTAGCACCTGGGTTTTCGCGCTCTTGGGCCTGCTAGTCGTGGCATCGAATGTTGAGTGGGTACTTGAACGTCTTGGTTCACCGAAGGCAGGCCAGCGGATTGGAGCGATGCTGCTGGCCCTCGTTGCCGGAGCAATCATTGGTCGTCTTATCGGCTACCTGTTTGGTTCTTGGATCCAAGACCGCCTACCAAGCCGACCGCTACGGACGCTCAATCGCTTCGGGGGCGGCGTAGTAGGCGTTGCGGGTGTTGCGGTAGTGGCCTGGCTCGCTCTACCGTTGCTGGCTCTGATTCCGGGTTGGCCGGCCACAACAACGCGTGGTTCGTTCGTCGCCAAAATGCTTTCCGGAAAAATGCCAGCCCCACCGGATGCCCTTTATTCACTTCGACGCCTCGTCGATGGAGGTCGAATTCCTCAAGTGATTGACGTGCTTCAAGGGTCTGTTGATGCAGGTAGCGCGCCATTGCAGTCGACCATCCCTACGGGTGTGCTGACCAGTTTCCAGCCCCTCTCGGTCAAACTTACGGCGACCGCCTGCGGTGTAGTGACCGATGGTAGCGCTGTGGCCGTAGGTGGTTCTCGGGTGCTTACCAGTGCACACGGTGTAAGCGGGGCAACAGAGGTTTTGGCAACGTTGGACTCCGGAGAGCAGCGCAATGCCACGGTTGTAGCCCTTGACCCCAAGGCAGACTTAGCGCTTGTAAGTAT
>JAYUVJ010000227.1:0-6062 GCA_043754155.1 Acidimicrobiia bacterium | reverse complement strand
GGTTGGGCTTCGACGCGATGGCCGCCCCAACGCAGCTCAAAGGAGAGCCGAGCTGGGGTTGCTAGCTAGCTAGCGGCCTAACGATGCTTGCTTACCGATGCCTGCTTAACGATGCAGCCCAAGTTTGCCTAACTAACGCTTGCGGCGTCGAACAGCTCTTGGCGAAGACTTTCCCAACAGCATTAACCCAAACCCAAGCCCAGCCATTCCGAAAGCAACAAAGGTGAGACTCTTGGTTCGAGCGCCCGTATAGGCGGGCTGGACAATAGTTTCACCTAATACGCTGATAACCGGCGGAGCTGTTGGCAGAGCGGTAACTCCAGCGATGGCAAACAGGGGCGATGTTGTGGTGGGGCCAGCGGTGGTCGGCGGTACAGAAACCACAGAAGCGGCGGAAGCGGCAGCTGTCGTTGTAGGAATCGCCGGAAAGACAAGCGCTGGGAGCGTTGTGGAGGTTTGGATAACCCGAAGTGGCGTGGTTGTTGAAGGCGTTGACGCAGGTGCCGCAGTGGTCGTCGTAGTTGTTGTCGTCGTAGTGGGAGTGGTCGTCGTGGTGGTGCTCGTTGTGGTGGTTGTGGTTGTAACAACGCTCACACTCGCATCAGCCGATTTCGTAACATCCGGACCAACAACGGGGTGGCCAATGACCGTTGCCACGTTGGTAAAGGATTCGGTCAAGGCAACAGTTGTGCAGGTGTAGGTAACCACAGCACCAGGAGCGAGCGTACCGATCGAACGAGCACAACTTGGGGTACTGGGATCAGTCACGGCAACATTCGATAACGCAGTGTCACCAGTGTTCGTTACGGTGATCGAGAAGCTCACCGAACCGCCAGCCAACACCGACGGAGTTACGGTGCTCTTCGCAATGCTGATTGAAGGGTTGATCACCGCTACAGCTTCAGTGTCGGAGGCGGTCACATTCGGGCCAACAGAAGCTTTAGCGGTAACCGATGCGGTGTTCGTAAACGAAGCCGTGGCCACAACGCTGCAATTGATGGTCACCGAGCCGCCTACACCCAAGGATGGGATCACTTGAGCGCAGCCAGGAGCAAGAGCATCAGTAACCGTCACCGCAGTTAGTGCAACGTCACCGGTGTTGGTAACCGTCACAGAAAACAAAGCATTCGTTCCGTTCGCCACAATTGGAGTGGTGGTGTTCTTCAGCAACGAGATCGCTGGGTGAATGACCGTGTAGGTGGCAGTTGCTTCGGCGGTCAGCTTGGCTTCATTGTTGTTGTAACCCGAGACAGCAGCCACATTCGTAACACCGTTAGTTCCGGCAATTGCAGTGCACGTGTAGGTACTTGATGCGCCACCGGCGAGAGGGCCGATGACCTTGCTACAACTTGGCACCAGAGCATCAACCACTTCAACCGCGAACAGGCTGGATTCACCCGGGTTCGTAACGGTGATTGTGTAAGTAACGGTTTCGCCCACCCTCACTATTGCCTTGTCGACGACCTTGGTAATTTTGAGTCCTGGATCGCTCACGTTGACCGCCTGAGAGCCCTTAGCAGTCACGGTGGTTTTAAGCGGATCAACGCCCGTTACGGTGGCCACGTTTACTACCGACCCGGAAACAACCATCGTGCAGGTATAGCTCGTAGAAGCGCCAGCACTAAGTACGCCGATGACCTTGTTACAGCCCGGAGCTTTGGCATCGCCAACCGTTACTCCACTCAACGAAGTGTCGCCAGTGTTAGTAACCAAAATGGTGAACGTGACCGTGGTGTTGGAATTGACCAAAGGAGTTGCAGTGCTCTTGACAACAGTGATTGCTGGGTGAAGAACCACGACGGTGACTACATCAGTATCGGTGACAGTGATGTTATCTACTGTGGTGCCCGTAGCAGTTGCAGTATTGGTGGTGTTCACGTTCAGTGGCATCGCGCAGGTGTACGTCCACGTTTCGCCGGTTTCTAACATTGCATCCACATCCCCGCCAGTTTTTACCGGAGCGGAAATGTTTGCGCACTTATCATCTGACAACGCAACGGAACCGATCGGAGCAAACGTTCCTGAAGCAAGTGTTACGGCGTAGCTATAGGTAACAGGTGTTCCATTTTCGACGGTCGGGATTGCCCCAACCAGGGTTGCGTTAGAAGACTTCACCACATTGATTCCAGGCAGACCGTTGGTAACTGTGCAAGAAACAACCTCTTCGGCCACCAAAGTAACGGATGCGGCAGTTGCAACGCCGCGACACGTCCAACCGATTTGCGAGTAACCCGTTGGGCCGCCCGATTCGGCCAATGTGTAGGTTCCAACGACAACTTGTTTGGTCACGCCAGTTACACCAGAGAAGGGTGTGAGGCCCACATTGGCATTGGCACTTAACGTCCAGGCGGTGGGAAGTGCGCCGCCGTTAGCAACGACCTTGTTCAAGGTAAGAGTGGCATAGGGTGCCGCACATACGAAGAAATACTGGTTACCCGTCATTGGATCAATAACCGATCCACTCGGCGAGGTATGCACCAGAGGACTTGCAGTAGTGGGAACGATTCCTCCGCCGTATATCCATTCGTAGCTGTTGCCATTGCCGTTGTTCCCAATGATGACCGATTGCACAATAGAGGGATGTCCACCGATCGTTACCGACGACAAGCTGAGGGCTTTAGCCGTAATCGTGTACGTGGCGAAACTTCCCGGATCGCCTGAGGATTCATCGGTGTGCGTACCGATTTCGAAATTCTTGGGCCCGCTAACGAATTTGAGGATAGAAAATCCGTTACCGCAAACTTCCGCGGTGTTTGGTGTTCGCCCAAGATACGCCGGAGCAACAGTATCGGCCCCTGCTGGAAGCGATCTCGTAAGCACTAAGCCAGTAGTAGCAGCCGCACACCCGAGAAGGATGGCTCCCAATTTGCGTTGAACATTTTTAAACATCTTTTACCCCTCATGGCGCTAACCAAATATTCGAAGTCCAGACACATCGCTTCATGCACTTTTAGTACTTCTTCATCTCATATCTGAAGTGCAGTTCGATCCTGAATCAATCCACAACTTAGGCGGGATACTCATGCCCTGCTAAATCAAAATCCTGACAGCGACACATAACACCTGGTAGATAACTAGAAAGTGGATCCAGAAAAGGTCGTTTGACCTACAACGACGGAAGATTTCCTTTGTCGTTTTTGTTTCGCCGGGGCCGCCCGCCTCGTTCTCGAATTCTAGAAGTAGCCAAAATTCCTCACCGTTCCGTAAAAATTCCTGCTGATTGGGAATTTTGCTGATTAAGAATCACGCAAAGGCAACGAGGACTTGGCGCGCATCCACTTGATCGCCCACGGCACAGCGGACTTCAGAAATAGTGGCATCGGCCGCGGCCGTGATTTTGTGTTCCATTTTCATTGCCTCCATCACCACTAAGACTTGGCCGGCAACAACGCTGTCCCCCACCGCTACATTCACCGCCACCACTCGGCCAGGAACCGGTGCGGTTGGACCACCTGCCACCGCAGCAACCGAGGAAACGGGGAACCGAGGCACTGCAACTAAGTCAACCTGGCCCGCAGAATTGTTAACCCACACACGGTTCGTTTCCCCATCTGCGGCATTCACTGCAAAGGCGAACGAAACTCTTTGTGTACTGCTCACTCCATCGATTTCAAGAACAAGTTCCACAACGTGGGGTGAACTCGACGGCATTTCCAAAACCCGCACAGCACACTTTGTCCCGGAAGTCTCTACATCGAACAAGTTCCCAGATGAGGTGTAACCAACAACATAAGCCTGATCGCTGCCCGAGAGTTTGAAGGTGGTTTTGACTGGCTGACTGCGAAGATTCCGCCAACCACTAGAACCAAATGCCCACATACGATCGGCACGACGATTGCGAATCGAGGTCGCAAGGGTGGCCGCAATAAGCGCAGTGGACAGTCTTTCGATGCTCGGCTGCTGGCTCAGTAAGTCCCCATGAGCACCTACGTATGCCGTAGTGGCAAGACCCGAGAGAAAATCCGTTTCACCCATCACGGCCGACAAGTAATCGCGGTTTGTGGTGACACCGTGAATTTCCATGGCTCGCAATACCGAAGCCATACGACCGGCAGCTTCTGCTCTCGTGGGTGCATGGGTAATGACCTTCGCCAGCATTGGATCGTAAAACGTTGAGATCACCGAGCCCGATTCCACGCCTTCGTCGAACCGCAAGCCGTTTCCAGCAGCCTCATGCTCGTACCTCAACAGCGTGCCAAAGGTGGGAAGGAAATCCTGTGCTGGATCCTCTGCGTACAGACGAACCTCAATAGCGTGACCACGTAACTCAATTTGTTCCTGGGTAAGGGGAAGGGGCCTACCCATGGCCACATCGAGTTGCCATCGCACAAGATCAGTCACGGTGATGCATTCCGTTACGGGGTGTTCCACTTGCAAGCGGGTATTCATTTCCAAAAAGTAGAACTCACCACTCACATCATCAAGCAGCAGCTCTACAGTGCCTGCACCCACGTACCCGATGGACCTTACGAGCGCAACGGCAGCCGTGCCCATGCGAGCCCGTAGCTCTGGGGTAACAGCAGGCGAAGGTGCCTCTTCCACGATTTTTTGGTGCCTGCGTTGTATCGAACAATCCCGTTCATGGAGATGCACTACGTTGCCATGGGTATCGCCAAACACTTGAATTTCTATATGACGTGGCGCAGGCAAATAACGTTCCGCAAACACCGTACCGTCACCAAAGGATGACAACGCTTCCCTACGAGCACCCGTAAGTGCTTCATCCAGTTCCATCTGTGTACTTACGATTCGCATTCCTTTGCCGCCACCTCCAGCGGATGCCTTTAGCAGTACCGGATATCCCACCCCGGCAACCGCTTGGGCCCACGCTGCTGGATCATCCCCTTCGAGCACGGCCGACGCAAGTGTGGGCATACCTGCGGCAACCGCAACCTTCTTGGCCGCAATTTTGCCACCCACGTCGCAAATGTTTGCTGGCGTTGGACCCACAAAGATCAACCCCGCATCGACGACGGCTTGGGCGAAATCGGCATTCTCTGAAAGAAATCCATAGCCAGGGTGAATAGCGTTGGCTCCACTTCGCTTTGCTGCCGCGATGATCGAATCACCGCGTAAGTACGATTCCGTAGCGCTTGATCCGCCGATTGCTACTGCCGCATCAGCCTCACGAACATGGGCTGCGCTGCGGTCAGGATCCGAGTACACCGCAACAGTGCCGATACCCATCAATTTCGCTGTGCGAATAATACGCCGAGCAATTTCGCCACGATTGGCAATAAGCAATGTGTGGATCGTTTTTGTGTTTGGCAGAGGTGTTTTTGTGTTTGGCAAAGGTGTTGGCTGATTCATGATTACATCCGGAAGACGCCGAAGGCCTTCGCCCCTTCTACGGTATTGTTATGCGCGCAGGATAAAGCAATCCCCAACACGGTTCGGGTATCTCGAGGGTCGATAATGCCGTCGTCCCAAATCCTGCCGCTGGCATACAGCGCAGTTGACTCCTCCTCGACCTGTTTCTCTAGCGCCACCACCGCCTCCGGATCGCGACCCTTGGTAATGATGTTCATCACCCCCGCCAACTGCTTCGGGCCCATCACGGCAATGCGATGGTTGGGCCACGTGAACACAAATCGCGGGTCATAGGCTCGGCCCGCCATGCCGTAGTTACCAGCCCCGTAAGAAGCGCCCACCATCAGCGTGATGTGGGGAACGGCGGAATTGGAAACAGCATTGATTAATTTAGCGCCGTCTTTAATGATGCCGCCCTGTTCGTAGCGAGTACCCACCATGAACCCGGTGATGTTCTGAATAAAGATGATCGGGGTATCGATCTTGTTGCACAGCTGGATAAACTGCGCGCCCTTTTGCGATTCCTCGGAGAACAAGATTCCGTTGTTGGCAATAATGCCGACGGGAAACCCGCACAGTGAGGCCCAACCCGTCACTAGCTGAGTACCGTACGTTTGCTTAAATTCTTCAAACCGAGAACCATCAACAATGCGGGTGATGATTTCGCGAACCTCAAAAGGAACGCGCACATCGGCTGAGGCAATCCCCAACAGTTCATCAGGATCGAACAATGGCGGATCAGCGGGCTTGGT
>JAYUVJ010000226.1:0-2672 GCA_043754155.1 Acidimicrobiia bacterium | reverse complement strand
TTGCAATTGGCCAAGGCTTGGTCAACTACCGGGCGTGAGGCGGTTCGCGATTGGATGGGCGGTGGCGAAAACGTGCGCAGCAAAGACGCAGCGATCATGCACCAGGGCCCGGAAACGTTTTTGAGCGTGATGGTGATGGACGGCGTGTTTGAGCGTCACCTAGGTCTTCGTGGTGCCGCGGTTGAGCTTGGAGCGGGGTGGGTGCCTGAGTTGTTGCGTCGCCTCGATTGGGTGGTTGATACCTATGGTCGTTACGACACCAACCTGGCAGCCTTTACCCGAAAGCCCTCGGAACAGTTGCGCGAACAAATGGGCTTCACCCCGTTCGTGTTTGAAAACATAGGCGCGCTTATCGAGAACTCTAGCGATGATTTGTACCTGTTCTCCAGCGACTATCCCCACACCGAAGGCGGACGCGATCCCATCGGTCGATTCGAAAAATCTTTGGCTTCGGCCACGCCCGTAGCAAAGGAACGTTTCTACTGCGACAACTTCCTGCGCCTCTTTCCCGCTGCCGGATAACTTGCCGCTGAAGAGTTCCCCACGATGGTCCCGGTCCACGAAATTCTGGGCGCGATCAACCGGGGCCGGGCAAGTTTGCGCGAGTTCGCCTGTGAGTTTGTGTGAGTTTGGGTGGTTTCCGACGCACGATCATCCGAGAAGCTTGGGCAAGCGCGGCGGAAGTGCACGCTTGTGTGCGGTTCGGCTCGTGCACATTGGTACGCGAGCGTGCACTTCCACACACAGCGTCGATGCTTTTCGGCTCTTTTCCTGGCCTTTGCGGGCTGAACGTTGCGTGATCAAGAACAGCGCAGATAATCGACACCTCTTAGGCAGGCAGGTTCCAGCCGCTAGCGTCGGGGTTGTGTCCGGTACGGTGAAACGCACAAAGAATCGGTTGAAGCCAGATGCGGCGTTCGCCTCAGTGTTTCAAGGCTTACCCGATTACGCCCGCAAAGTGCTCGATGTCGTAGACCAAATTCCGGTTGGCAAGGTCATGGCCTACGGAGACATCGCCGAATACCTCGCAGAAGGCGGACCTCGCCAGGTTGCCCAAGTCATGTCCCGTTACGGATCCCCAGTTCCCTGGCACCGTGTACTTCGAGCCGACGGTTCCTGTGCCCCTGAGGTTGCTATCGAGCAATACAAGCTCTTGGCCGTAGAGTCGATAGTGTGGCGTCGTTCCGGACGTGTTGACATGTCGCAGAGCCGCTGGGACGGCCGTTGATCTGCAAAGGTGGTTTTCTTCTACCCAGCAGGCGAAGGCTCGTAGCCGGGGAGGATTTTCTGTATGGTTTTGCCTTTGGCTAGTTCGTCGATCAGCTTGTCGAGGTAGCGAACATTTTGCAAAACGGAATCTTCGATGTTTTCGACGCGAAAGCCACAGATGACGCCCTTGATGAGCGAACGATTTGGATGCAGGTCTCTACCGATATCAACAGAGTTATGTTAACGACCGTCTTCGGTCGATTCCTCCGTTCGATCACGATGTTGTCCGCTAAAGAGGGAAGATGCCAGTGTGGCGGCACGATTCGGGCGTGGCAACTTCGACGCTTGGACCCGGCTACCGCTTTTACGCATGCGCCAAGACGCGCCTAGGTGGTGTAATCGGCGTTGATGCGGATGTAGCCGTCGGAGAGATCGCAGCCGTACACGGTGCAGGCCGAGTTGCCGGTCATGAGCGACACGTTGATGCCCACTTCGGAACCGCGCATGTAGTCACTCAGCACGTTGAGGCCAGCACCATCAAGCTGTGTTGGGTACACCTCTTGGTTGCCAAAACGAATGACCACACGGTCGGGTGAAATGTCGGTATCGGCTTCGCACTTACCCACGGCCATAGCCACGCGACCCCAGTTGGGATCGGCACCGTTCACGGCAGTTTTGACCAGCGGGGAATTTAGGATGGATTTGGCCACGCGCTTCGCCTGCTCTGCATCACGACTGCGATCGACGGTTACCGTCAGCAGCTTGGTGGCCCCTTCACCATCACGGGCAACTTGGCGAGTCAACGACAGCGCAACATCCTCGAGAGCTTTTTCAAACTCGGCACGATCCACAAACCCGGCTCGTCCGTTGGCCATGATGGCCGCGGTGTCTGAAGTGGACGTATCAGTATCGATCGACAGACAGTTGAACGTGCGATCCATTACCGATTTGAACAACGGACGCAACTCGCCAGGTGACAAGCGCGCATCAGTCATGAACAACGTGATGAGCGTGGCCATATTGGGTTCCAACATGCCTACACCCTTGGCAATGCCGACGACCATGGCCGCATTTCGTCCTGAACCAACCATGGCGGTGGCCACCTTGGGAACGGTATCGGTAGTCATGATTGCTGTAGCGCAACGCTGCAGGCTGGTCTCATCAAACGGGTATCGCATCGTGGCCATATGTGCGCGTATCTTCTCCATCGGATACTGGCGGCCAATCACCCCGGTTGAAGCGAGCACTACTTCATAGGGGCTGCACCCAATCACACTGGCTACGGAGCGCATTACTTCTTCTGCGTTGTCCAAACCTTCGCGACCATTGGCCACGTTCGCATTCTTGGAGATCACGGCAAATGCCCGCACGGAACCGTCAGCCACCGAGCGCCTGCTGAGCTGCACACTCGGACCCGAGAAACGTGACTGCGTGAAGACTCCAGCACCGACGGCGGGCGCGTC
>JAYUVJ010000225.1:0-18400 GCA_043754155.1 Acidimicrobiia bacterium | reverse complement strand
GGTCTGGAAATGGTGTCTTGGGGGGAAAGTGACAAGAAATCTTGCCGGAAGTGGCCTTCAAGGTTCGATTGTGGCGGATGTGTCGACTACCTTTTTCCGCCGTGGCTTCGAACCCCCCTAGCGACTTGGTGCTAACTCCGCTAACTGGAAAAGGACTTCCTCTTTCGGCCTACTTGGTGCAATACCACCTTCTGTTTGTCGTGCTTGATCCGTTCACCAACGAGGCATCGTGGATTCTCCCTACAGCTGTGCGTGTGCTCGAAACCTTTGAGCAAGCCGATGTCCGCGTGGCTTTCGTAGTTTCGGGTGCAAACCCCGATGAAGCAAAGCAGTTCCTTGGCCCGCATGCCCGCACCATCATGACATTCCCCGATGCCGATCGTTCCATAACTCGTGCTCTTGGTCTCGACACCCTTCCGGCACTGGTGCATATCGCTATGGACGGCAAAGTTGTTTCTGCCACTGAAGGTTGGAATGCCGATGCCTGGCAAAACGTCACTGATGAAGTAGCACGCCAAATGCGTTGGATCGGCCCAATTTTGCCAGATCCACGTGATCCTGGCGCGTTTGCAGGCACTTCAGCTAAGGGCTGATTAGAAGGTCGCTTTTAGCGGCCTCGTGTTTAATTGGGTTGGTGTTTAATTGGGTTGGTGGTTGATGGGTTCGTGCCCCGGACCCAAGTTGACTTCCGAGTTTCTCAGCACTTGATGGAACATGACGGTGGCTCTAGGTCGTTTGGACCACTTCGCTAGTTCTGTTGACCCGATGTCGTAATCGCGCCCTGCTTCGGTGCCGAAGACGTCTTTGTGGTTCCGCCAAGAAAGACTCCAACGTCAAGCCCCGGGCGTAAGGCTTCACGGAAGCGACCGTCGTCGTTGGGTCGATTCACGGCAATAAAGCCCTCACAACATCCTGGTCGGACCCAAACGGCAAGAACCTCAGCTGCTCACAGCTCGGCCGTTGAATTGCCTCCTATGGCAAGACTTCGCCTCAAACTCATTACCTTCACCGTTGCTTCGATCTCGAGCGTCGGCGGGCTAATTTTTTCAGCAGCTTTGAATCCCAGCACTACGTCGGCAAGTCCAGCAGGTGCCGCAGCTGCCCCCACGGCCCGGCTCCTTCCCTCCCTGAGCGCGATTCCAATTGCTCCCTCCCAAAGCGGAGTCGCTCTTCTTCCGCTTCCTGCTCTCCCTGTGGCGCCAACGTTGCCGTTAGCGTTGCCGCCTTTGGCGTTGCCTTCGACGGGATCAGCTTCCTCGGCGAGCGGGAATGTGAACCCAGGCGCAGGCTCGTCGGCTGCCTCGGGCGGTTCGGTAGTGGTGGTTGCAGGCGTTTCGACAGCTGCTGGCCCGGCCATTCCGAGAGTTAGTGTCGGCCAAGAAAATGCCCCCGCAATCGTTGCCGTTCCTCGTCAATCGGTTGCGTCCGCGGGTGCCAAACCAGTAGCTGTATCTCCGCTGGTTTCGCTCACGATTACGCCGACCAATACAACAACCGTTACGACTGCGAAACCCGTTCCATCACTTCAGTTACCGATCGTGACCGCTTCGCTTCCCACCGCTCCATTTTCAACGGCACCTCTTCAAACCGCACCTGTCCAAACGGCACCTGTCCAAACGGCACCTGGCCCAACGTTGCCCCGGGTTACGTTGTCGATGGTGTCGATAGTGTCGGTCCCGCCTGGACAAACTGCGGTGAAACTGCCAATACTTTCAGCGCTTTCGGCAACGACCGCAACTTCAGTCACGACAGCCCAGCGTCCCCCTGCCGCGGTTGTGACAGCTCCGATCCCCACGTTGGTGATTGCCAGACCCGTTGCCACTCCAACTTTGCAATCGTCTCCTTCTGCTCCGCCCAGCACCGTCGGGCAAGTTGTTGTCGTTGCCACACCGAAACCTCTTGCGCCTCCGAAACCTCTTGCGCCTCCGATTCCCCTGACTCCGCCGAGCTCCATGGCTCCACCGATACCACTGCTTTCCTCATCGGCTTCAAGCTCTACTGCTGCTGTGCGTGCGTTTCTCGTAGCGAGTTCGACGTTGGCGAGCCCCACAACCACTGCCGCCCCCGCAAAGACCCCGACCTCCTCCGCCCCAACGACCGCCCCAACGACCATCCCAACGACCCCAGTCAAAGTAGCGACCGCCGTCGTACCAACGCCTACCCCGACTACCACCGCCACGACCACCCCAACGACGGTTCCCGTTAAAGTAGCGACTTCAGCTCCAGCATTCCCGTTACCGACGATTTTGATCCGTCCGGTGCTCGATGCCAGTGTCGCGGTTTCGGCGGCGGTAGAAGTTCCTGGTGCCAACGATGGGGATGATCCTTCAACTGATGACGCCTTGAAGGCCACTTCGCCATCAACCACAACGATTCCAAAGGTGTACGTTTTCGCCGAACCCACGGGCCCTGCTTCAGGTGTTCATCCACGAAACGCCGAAGTAGTGGCTTGGCTGCAGAGCAAGATTGGTGAACCTTACGTTTGGGGCGGCGAAGGGGCGACAGGGTACGACTGCTCCGGATTGTCGATGATGGCCTGGCGCTCGGTCGAGGTGCAGTTGAATCACAACTCCCGCGCCCAATTTGGCCAAACCAATCGGGTGTCCTTGGCCGATCTTGCCCCCGGAGATTTATTGTTCTTCGGTGATCCCATTCATCATCTGGGAGTGTACGTCGGCGGAAACAAGATGATCGAGGCACCACGGACCGGTCTCATGGTTCGATCCTCAACGTTTAAGCGCCGTGATCTGGTTGGTGCGGGCCGGGTTCGTTGGAACTAGTTGCACGCGCTAGCGCATCAACTGGTTACGTGTTTGGCGCTACGTTGTCGCTATGCGTGCAGCCGTCATCTCGAACAAATCCCTTTTGATTGAAGAACGTCCTGATCCGGTAGCGGGCACGGGTGAGCTGCTTATTGCCGTTCGTTCCGCTGGGTTGAACAATGCCGACTTGATGCAGATCGCTGGTTTCTATCCGGCCCCTCCGGGTTGGCCTTCCGATATTCCCGGTCTCGAGTTTGCCGGAGAAGTAGTTGGCGTTGGTCCCGATGTATTTCGGTTTGCCATTGGTGAACGGGTCATGGGCGTAGTCGGTGGGGGCGCACTTGCCACTATGTTGACGGTGCACGAGCGGACGGTCATCCCCGTTCCCACTTCAGTTTCTTGGGCGGCGGCGGGTGGTTTTCCTGAGGCCTTCACCACGGCGCATGACGCGATTTTCACGCAGTGCAAGCTCTCCATGGGCGAGCGAATTTGTATTCATGGCGCGGCCGGTGGCGTTGGTGTTGCTGCAGTGCAGTTGGCAGCCGCAGCCGGTGCCTTTGTGGTGGCTTCGGTTCGTGACCCCCAACGTCGTGGAGCGGTTGAGGCATTGTCGCCTGGTCGCATTGTGGCCGTTGACCCGGCCGAAGTGGCACAGCACGGCCCGTTCGACGTGGTGTTGGAACTCATCGGCGCAAGCAACATGGCTACGAACATTGCGAGCTTGTCGCTGGGCGGACGAATTTCCATCATTGGCGTAGGTGGTGGAGGTGGCAAAGGTGAGGTTGATCTCTTGGCGTTGATGGGTAAGCGCGGCTCCATTCACGGTTCCACGTTGCGTTCCCGTCCGCTTGAGCAAAAGGCTGCAGCGGCGGCATTGTTGGAGAAAGCCTCCCTTAGTTTGTTCGCCGACGGTGTTCTGCAAGTTCCGGTGCTGGCTAGCTATCCACTGAATCAAGTGGCTGATGCTTACGATCGATTCCGCAGTGGTTCAAAGTTCGGCAAGATCATCGTCACTTGCTGAGTGTGCCTAGCAGTCCTTCTTTCGGTGTCTTGTGATCGCTCATGGCTAAGCAAGGATTGCTATCTGATTTACCGACACGCGACGAGTTCTTCGCGCAATGGCAGATTAATCACTTGGCCCCCGATCTTGACCCTCGCAACACGTTTGCCTTGCGTTGGTTCCTCACCTTCACCTATGCGTGCGCCAAGCCGTTTGCACGTCGGCGAGTCAATCCCAACGTCGTGACCCTGGGCGGACTGGTATTGGGAGCGTTGGCCCTGGTGGTCACAAAGGTTGCCCCAGCGTTGGGTGGTTTGGTGGTGCTGGCATCATCGCTCACCGACGGGGTAGACGGTGCCGTTGCTGCGCTCAGTGGCCGTTCCTCGAAGATCGGCTTCGTGCTCGATTCCGTGGTGGATCGCATAAGCGACGCGTTCTTTGTAATTGCGTTGGTAATGCTTGGCGCCAACGAACGACTTGCTGCCGGTGCCATCGCTGCGGTCTGGCTGTTGGAATACACCCGGGCACGTGCCGGTAATGCAGGCTTGGGCGAGATCGGGGTCGTCACGATTGGCGAACG
Organism: Acidimicrobiia bacterium; assembly: GCA_043754155.1. Classification (GTDB taxonomy): domain Bacteria; phylum Actinomycetota; class Acidimicrobiia; order Acidimicrobiales; family JANYDT01; genus JANMZO01. The sequence goes on along the minus strand of JAYUVJ010000225.1, from coordinate 14,058 downwards.
ACCAACCCGTGTTTTGGCCAGCGGCTTGGCCCTAGTTGGGGCGCAATTCCTTCCCACGCGAACCGGCTGGTGTGGAAACATAGGCGCACTTATCACTCTCGTAGCCTGCTCCCTCGCCATGCTCCAACTCGCTTGGTACCTCAGAAAGGTTCTCCGGTAGAGATCGCTTCTTGCTGCAAAAGTACAAGTTAAAGGGCTGCTGGCCCCTGGGGTAAAAGTTGGGCGGTCTTAACGGACAGGTGTGGAATTGCTTGGGCCCCAAGCTCGGGGTTTTAGGGTTCCTGCCGGTGCACGGCCCATTGTTGTACCGGGAGCTACGGTTGGGGGATGCACGTAGCGATCTATTCCGATGTGGTTTGTCCGTGGTGTTCGATTGGCAAGACCCGTTTTGAGAATGCCTTGGCGGCGCTTCCGGAGCAGGATCGAGCTCGGGTTACGTATTCGTGGATGCCCTATCAGCTAGATCCGGCCGCTTCTTCGACGGCCACTCCAGTTATTGAGGGGTATGCAAAGAAGTTTGGCAGCGAACAAAAAGCCGCGGAAATCATCGCCCACGTGACGGCCACCGCCGCAACTGAAGGCATCACGTTTCGCATGGACCGGGCGCTGCGAGCCAACACCCTTGACGCGCACCGGCTGCTCTGGCTTGCTCTGCATACTTACGGTGCCGAAGTGCAAACTGCACTCAAGAACGCGTTGCTTGCTGCCTACTTCCACGATGGTTTGAACATTGCCGATCACGGGGTCCTAGCGGAAATAGCAGTTGCCGCCGGCCTCGATGGACCGACGGCAACTGCGTTTTTGGCTTCTGATGATGGAGCCGCTGAAGTGAGGGCTGAGATTGGCGAAGCTTCCGCAATGGGAATCTCTGCCGTGCCTACCTTTGTCATCAACGGTGAGTGGTCAATCCCCGGTGCTCAAGATACCGACACCTTCGTACGTCTACTTACCAAGATGCTGGCCGACGAAGTTCTGGCGTAGCTTTTCTCTCCTCGAGTTGGTACGGCATAATCGCTGTGGTGAATGCCGGAAGCGGATGTGCAGTTTGTGGAGTCATGTAGGAAACGATGCGCCACCATGCGATTCGGTTCCATGTTTGAGAATCTTTTCTCTCGATTTCTGAACCTGATACCTGGAGGCGGCGAGCCAGTTAGCTGGAATGCTCGGCTGAGCGGTTCCACAGGCTCACACAGCGGTTGCCACGAACATCCTCAATCACGGAAGTTGCTGCGGTGTGGAGGGTGAACAGACGACCTTGAGCAGCAGGTAACCCAAGGGTCCGAGCGGCCAGGATGCGGAGCAGATGAGCATGGGCCACGACGGCAAGCGTACCCGGGGCCCCAACCGCCGAAGGCACGCGGGCGGCGAGGAACGCATCACAACGAGCGCCTACTTGTTCGGTGGTCTCGCCGTTGGGGCAACCATCGCGCCACAGATCCCAGTCGGGGCGGTTCACTCGAATTTCTGGGCTGGTGAGACCCTCATAGTCCCCGTAGTTCATTTCCAACAGGTTCTCGTCTGCAGACACACGATCGGTGCCGAAGATGATCCCCGCCGTTGTATGCGCACGTTGTAGTGGGCTAGAGATGACTTTACAGGTTTCCCATTCTGCACCCAGCACCGATCGGACATTGGCCGTGGCCCGATTGGCTTGCTCAATACCTTCGGGAAGCAGAGCAATATCGGTGTGGCCGGTGTGTTGCCCCGAGACGCTCCATGCAGTGGCCCCGTGGCGAATGAGTACAAGTTTCATGGTTGGCTCTGCCTACTTGGTTGATGGGTTCGTGCTTAGCTGCTCCCTTAGTGATGTCGCTGCGGGAACCTGCAAAATTAGCGCTTCGATAGTCGGAGGATGACGTTGTTGCGATCGTCGGTGGCCCAGAGTGAAGCGTCGGGGGCAACTGCGGTTCCCACCGGTCCGCCGAATTCTTGGGTTTCTGTTTCGCCCCAGTTGCCAATCAACTCGACGCCTTCACCGTTGGGTTTTCCGGCACTGTCAACAGGGAATCCCATAAGCCGATGACCGGTGTCGCGGTAACCGTGATAGGAAACAACAAGTTGATTGCCCCAATACGTCATGCCCAGCGGTGCGGCGTGTGCAGGCAGTAGCTTCAGCGGAGCAACAGTTTGTTTGCACGCATAGGTTTTAAACTCCGGCGACGGACGTCGATCGGAGTAACAATACGGCCACCCATAGTTTCCGCCTTGGACAACGACATTGAGTTCTTCGTTGGGTTGGTCCTCATCCGACAGTTTTGGATCCGCCTCGTTGATGGCATCACGTCCATTTTCTGCCTGCATGATCGTGCCAGAACTGTGCACAGCCATACCCATAGAGTTCCTTAAGCCGCGAGCTACTACGGTCCAAGCGCCAGCTTTTCCCGAAGGCCAATTCATCGCGTACTTACGAATCACCGCGATAGCGTTCTTGCCTTCGGCCGCCGGACACGTTGGCTTCCCTTTGAACTTCTCGCAATTGTTGGTGGAGGAGCCAACCCCAACCAGGAGTTGCTTGTCGGGTGTAAAGGCAAACGGCGTAAGCGGGTGAAGTCCTTTGCCGGGCAGACCAGTAACCACTGGTTCCATCACAATTGGGGAGACAGCAGGATCAAAGCGACTGATCTTGCCCACTTCGCCAACATAGAGCTTTCCGTCGGGCCCTTTCACGATGCTCAGTGGACGATCGAGTTTGGTAAGCACTCGCCTCACCACCCAAGTTTTCCCAGTCTTGGTGAGCTTCACCAGCGACCCGGTTTTGGGATTCCAGCCACCAAACTCCACCACCCACGCTTCAGTGTCGGTCACCGGTAAAACTCCCCGCGGCGCCTTCAAATCACTGGCAATGGTCTCCAGTTCGTACCCGGGGGCGACGGTAACGGTCAACTTGGTCTGAGCCTGCGCAACGGTGCCAGACATGGTCAGCGTTGATGCGGCGAGACCAATCGCGGCAAGGGTCAAGAGTCTTGTCGTAGAACGAATCCCTGATCGATTTTGTATCCAGAACGTAGCGCCCTTAGTCATAACTCTGAGGTTACCGGTCCTGGTGGCCTTTGCGAGCTATCGGTGTTTTCAGTGAATCTGCCGCGGAGTTTGTCGAGGGTGCGACGGTCACGCTTGGTTGGTCGGCCCGCTCCAGAATCGCGAACAAATATGGGTACGTAGGTTTCGCGTTCGACAATTGGTGACGTGTCGATGAAGCATTCCGCGGCTACCGGTGCGCCTACGCGTTTGTCTATGATGCGAACAACTTCCAGAATGCGTTCGCTTTTTTGTTCCACCCGAGCAACCACGTGATCGCCAATACGAACAACGGTTGATGGTTTCACCGATTTGTCGTTGATGGAGACGTGGCCACCTTCGCAGGCATCGGTGGCGGCGGTGCGTGTCTTGTAGACCCGCACCGCGCATAACCACTTATCAATTCGAGTTGCGTCCACGCACTTGACTCTATGCCCGCAGAGCGAGCCCGAACTAGATGTTTGAGCCGCCGTCGATGGTCAGCGTCTGTCCGGTGGTGAAACCGCCAGCCTTTGATGCCAACATCACGGCCATGCCGGCGATTTCATCGGGAAGGCCAATACGGCGTAGGGCAGCACCACTCGTAGCAGAATTCAGAATGGTGGGGTCTTCCCACAGGTACTTGGCAAAATCGGTACGAATCAAGCCGGGGGCAATGGCGTTGGCGCGCACATTGTGCTCACCGTATTCAACGGCAATATTTCTAGCCATCTGCATGTCGGCCGCCTTGGAAAGAGCGTAGGCCCCGAGAATTGCGGAACCGGAATGGCCAGCAACGGAGGAAATGATTGTGATCGAACCGTCTTTGCGTTCGGTCATTTCTGGCAAGACCATGGAACACAGCCAATGGTTTGATTTCACGTTGGAGGCCATGATTTTATCGAAGGCGTCGTCGGGGATGCCTGCCATGGGTCCTGCGTAGGGATTGATGGCGGCGTTGCAAACCAAAATGTCGATCGGGCCAAGCAGTTCACGGGTTTTGTCGACAAGATTCTGCAGTTGTTCTTTGTAACCAATGTTGCAAGGAATGGCAATGGCCGATCCAGGGAAATCGGCGTTGATCTCCGCGGTTACGGCTTCGCATGCATCGGGCTTACGGCTGGAAACCACCACTCGGGCGCCATGTTGGGCCATCCGGTAAGCAATGGCTTTGCCGATACCTTTGGTGGAGCCGGTGATGATTGCCGTTTTTCCGGTGAGGTCAAAAAGGTTGTTTGGCGTGTTGGTCATGCCATCCAGTCTGGCTGCTCAGAGGGCTTCGCACCAACCAGGTGTCTCAACACCAACAACATCATCGTCACCAGAAGGGCCATGAGCGCCATCTAGCTCAGCGTTTCGACATGGCGTCTTTAAATGCGGGAACAACCTCGGTCAAATAGAGCGAAAGTGCCGCTTCGTTCCAGGGCGCACGCAGGGCAATGTTGATATCGTCGGCGCCAGCGTCGACGTATTCGAGCAATCTGGCCACTGCATCATCGGGAGTGCCCAGCAGCGCGCCGCCAGCTACTCGGCTGAAGGAAGGGCCCCATTGAGCTTTGACGGATTCGAAAGTGGCGTCGGCTTCGGATCGGCTGGTGGAGAGATTGAACAGCAGATTCACACCCCGTCGGATCGAACTGGGGTCACGTTGTTCGCGCACACACCACGTGTCAAGTACGCCACTGAGACGAGCAAACTCTGCGGGGTCGATATAGGCGGTATTCCAACCATCGGCATGACGAGCCACGAGACGCAACGTTTTCTTCTCGCCTACTCCGCCTATCCAAATGGGCAATCGATCCTGAATCGGGGCGGGAAGGCACGAAGCGTCGTCGACTCGAAAGTGTTTGCCGGTAAAGGTGGTGCGCGGCTGGGTGAGTAGGCCGCGAATAATGGTCGTGGCTTCATCGAGCATGTCGAGACGCACGCCAATGGAAGGAAAGTCATACCCAAACGCTTCCGCTTCTGGCTGGTGCCAGCCGGCACCAAGGCCGAGTTCGAACCGCCCGTTGCTGAGGTGATCGAGAGTTGTAGCGGCTTTGGCGAGCACCCCGGGGGAGCGGTAGCCGACGTAAAACACCAAGCAACCAATACGAGCCCGTTCGGTATCGGCGGCCAATGCGCCCAACACCGTCAATGCCTCAAAATGGTCGACGGTACCGCCAGCGTTGGGTGCTTCGTACAGGTGGTCCCATGCCGAGATCCAATCCAGATGCGCATCAAGTTGGCGCCAGGCCGCTCGCATGTTGGTCATGCTCATGTTTTGTTGGCCAACGTGCGCGCCCACACGAATGGTTCGCTGTTGTCCAGAATGAGGATCGGTTAGGGCTTGGACCAATAGTTGCTCGGGCATGCGCTCATCTTTGGCTGCTTTGTGCCCGGTTGCAAAACGGGTCGTTTTAATATTGGCGACGCTTGCCCGGCAAAGGCTCTAGCGGCTTTCGGTGAAGAACTGGGTGATCCACTGGACTATGAGATGGCGGTCCAATGGTCGGTCCAATGGTCGGTCAAGTGTGGCTCGGGCTTGGGCGACTCGTTTTGCACCGATGAGATCGGTTCGCCGGCCAGCAAATGATCGGCAAGGGCTGGGGTGAATTCTGGATTGGACTTAAACTATCGAGGCCACCGTGCACCGCGCTCAACTTCGTTGAGATCAAGGTGGTTGCGCATGTACTCCTGTGAACTGTCCCTCGGCGGCGTGAAATCCCACGGAGTAAACGTTCCTTGGCGCAAGGATTTATCTATGAAACGTCGACGAGCTTGATCGGCAATCACTTCGGTGGTGAGTTGTTCGAGATTCCACCGTGTTTTCACCTCATTGCGGAACGCTTCGACGGTGCTGGCAAACGCTGCATGGCGAGCCAAGTTACTCAATTCGTGTGGATCGGTGGCGAGGTCGTATAGCTGGTCGGGGTCGGCCGGGCAGTGCACGAACTTGTGTGAACCTCGCCGAATCATCACGATCGGGGCGACGGACCCTTCAGCCATGTATTCACCGATTACGGCTCGATCTTCATTGATCTTGGTGCTGGCCATGCCCTTAGGAACGTCTGCAGAGCCACAGAGCGGTAGAAGCGAAGCTCCAGCAAGTGGTTCAACGAGGTCTTCAGTGATACCGCCAAGTTCCATAAGCGTAGGGAGGATGTCAACCAGCGACACCGGCACAGCAACCCTCTGGGCGGCGAAACGCTGGGGGGCGTGAACGATCAGGGGAATCCGTGCTGAACCTTCGAAGAAGTTCATTTTGTACCACAGGCCACGTTCGCCGAGCATGTCACCGTGATCGGCCAGGGCAATAACTACGGTGTCATCGGCGAGTCCCAAAGCGCCAAGGGTTTCGAGGAGACTCGCAGTCCAATCATCGACGTAACTGACGTTGCTATAATATGCGCGCCTAGCATTACGAATCTGTTGCTCGGTAACGATGGCGCGAGAGGATTGAATAGCTCCCCGTAGCCGGATGGAATGGGGATCATCGGGTGTGGGAGCCGTGGGAACTTTTGGCATGGGAATATCGACGCCCTCGTAGCGATCCCAGTACTTCTGCCTTGTTACGTAAGGGTCATGGGGGTGGGTGAAGCTAGCTACCAACAGGAAAGGTCGCTCATCGTCGTTGCGAGCAAAATCGTGGAGCGCACGTGTGGCTTGGAAGCCCACTTCGTCATCAAAGAGCAATTGGTTGGTTACCTCGGCCACCCCGGCCCCGATCACGGAATCCATGTTGTGGTACCACCAGTCGATCCGCTCCAGCGGGTTGCGCCAATCGGGGGTCCAACCGAAATCTGCAGGATAGATATCGGGCGTGCGACGGGATTCAAAGCCATGAAGCTGATCCGGTCCAACGAAATGCATCTTGCCGGAAAGGGCTGTTCGATAACCACCAGCGCGCAGATAATGTGCGAACGTAGGAATCGTGCTAGCCAGATATGCAGCATTGTCATAACCCCGCGTGGCCGACGGTAACTGCCCGGTCATCATGCAGTAGCGAGCTGGGGTGCACAACGGGCTATTGGTATAGGCCGCGTCAAAAACCACGCCCTCGGATGCCAAGCGATCCAACGCTGGGCTTTTCACCGCTTGGTTGCCATAACAACCGAGCGCGCCGGGGGAGAGTTGGTCATACATGACGACCAGGATGTTGGGAAGCGAAGGCACGGTCGAACTTTACACAGAGCTACGGGGAAAACGGCCTTCGCTACAAGCCTTGCACTAGGGTTCGCAACCGTTTATGAGCCCCTCTCTGCGAACTTGGTTTGCCCACCTTCGAAAATACCTTCCAGGTTTTATTCTCGCGGCGGTCGTGGTGGGTATTGCCTTCTCTGTCGAGAACCTGGTGAAGCGCGCTACGCCCGTAGTGGTTTCACCCCTGGTGGTAGCCGTTGCCCTTGGCGCAATCCTGGCCAACGTAAGGGCCATCCCCGCGGTCTGTCGTCCTGGTCTGCAGTTTGGGGCACGCCGCTTTTTACGCATTGGCATCGTGTTGCTGGGTCTCCAGCTCAAAGCCCAACAAATTCGCGACTTGGGTCCCCGAGGATTGCTGTTGGTAGTGGTCGTCGTCGGCGTGACGTTCATAAGTACACAGAAGATGGGACGGAGGTTAGGGCTCTCCGATGGTCTCTCGCTGTTGGTGGCCACCGGGTTTTCGATTTGTGGTGCCTCGGCCATTGCCGCCATGCGCCCGCAATCCGATGCCGATGATGATGACACGGCCTATGCGGTAGCCCTCGTCACGATTTGTGGAACGTTGGCCATTGTCTTGCTGCCCATCGTCGGTCACCTTATTGGGTTCTCTGGGTACCGGTTTGGTGCCTGGGTGGGCGCAAGCGTGCACGATGTTGCCCAAACGGTGGCTACGGCGTCGAGCGGAAACAAAGCGGCTCAGGGCGAAGCGATTGTGGTGAAGCTAACCCGTGTGGTCTTGCTGGCCCCCATGGTGGCGTTCGTTTCGATGCAACGTCGTCATGCCAAGTTGGCCAGCGACATTGCTGCGGATGGCAAACGCCCACCGATTATTCCGTTGTTTGTGGTGGGCTTTTTGGCAGCCATTGTCTTCAACTCCATCGTGAAGATCCCACCCGATACGGCGAAGACTCTGAAGTACATCGAGAAGGGCCTGTTGGCCGCCGCTCTCGTTGGCCTGGGTGCCGGAGTTGATATCCGCAAGTTCCGGACCATTGGTTTGCGCCCCCTAGTGCTCGGGCTCGGCTCATGGGTCATGATCGCCACGCTGTCGGCCATTGGCGTGGTAGTTCTTAATATTGGCTGAATTGGCTGGTCTAGCTGTTCTGTCCCGTTTGGCGTAGGTGCCACGGTATGTGAACTCGCCATCGTGACCAGCGGCGCTACGGTCTAGGCGTGGATGCAAAAGAATTTTTAGGCCTAGAGCCAACTCATAATCCGTTTCGGTTTCACCTTCCGGTGCGGCAGTGCCTGTCGACCGGAAATGGGTTCCTGTTCGGTGGGGCGGGTTTGGGAGCGGCCGTCGAAGCGCTCGAATCGGTTACGGAACGACCGGTGGTTTGGGCCACCGCCCAGTATCTTTCCTATGCGCGCACAGAATCAGTAGTTGACCTCGATGTGAAGGTTGCCGTCTCCGGACACAACATCACCCAAGCCCGCGTAACGGGTCACGTTGCTGACCAAGAAATCTTTACCGTGAACGCAGCGCTTGGTTCTCGCGATTCAACCGGTAACGGCGAATGGGCCGAGCGTCCACCAGCACCGAGCCCGAATGATTGCCCGCCCAGAGTTCATCGTTTCGGCCAAGAGGGCTCGATCAATGAACTGATGGATGTGCGCTTAGTAGATGCCCGCAGCTTTTCCGACCTCCCTCTAGAAGGTCCAGCCGAACCATGTGAAAATGGACGATCCGTCGTGTGGGCTCGCATCCCTGATGTGCCTGAAGTTTCGGCCATGTCGTTAGCGATTCTCGGTGATTTCGTTCCATTTGGTGTCGGCCAAGCTCGCGGAATTCAAGGTGGTGGAAACTCCCTCGACAACACCCTGCGCGTGGTGCAATTGGTGCCGACCGAATGGGTGCTGCTAGACATTCGCATTCACGCCATACACAACGGTTTCGCCCACGGCCTCATCCACCTGTGGGCCGAGGATGGCACCCTGATGGCGACGGCGAGCCAAAGCGTCATTGTTCGTTCCGCCAAAGATCGCGTTGCCAAAGCCGCCCGTCTCCAAGCCGAAGCGATGTAGGTTGTGGGCTGGCGTCGAAGTTTGGTTGTTACTGACCCCCGCAAAACCGGAATCGCCGCTCGCGCCCATCGACACCTGGCTCTACGTCCGGGAACCGATGTGGTGTTAAGTGCCGCCGTAACCCGACATCTTCAGGGCCATGAGCTGCTCAATAGAGATTTCATCAGTGCCCATAGCATTGGTATCGACGCCTTCTTGGAAGCCTGCTCCCCTTAGACGCTCGACCGTGCCGCCGAAGTAACCGGCCTCGCGTCTGTCGACATTGCCAATTTCGCTGAAGAGTGGGCTGCTGCCAAACCGGCCATGTTGCGTATTGGCTGGGGTAGGAACGAACCCTCAATGGCGGTTCTGGCATCACCACCGCTTTGGCCTTACCCGTCTTGATGGGCCATTTCGGTCAGCGAGGTTCAGGAATTCTTCACTCAACTAGCTCTGGCAATGCGGTCGATACCAGCGCGCTTCTTCGTGGTGCAACCATTCCCAGCCGTATGTTTAGCGGCCGAATCGGCGCAGGCGCAAGCTGTTAGAGACGACGAATACGCTGGAACAAGCCATAGCAGCGCCAGCTATGAGTGGGTTTAGGTAGCCGGTGGCAGCCAGGGGGATAGCAGCGATGTTGTAAGCGAAAGCCCAGAACAGGTTGGCCTTGATCGTGGTGAGGGTGCGACGGGAAAGCCGGATGGCGTCGCCGGCAGCAACGAGGTCACCGCGAACCAGAGTGATGTCTGCCGCTTCAATCGCTGCATCGGTGCCGGTGCCCATGGCCAGTCCGAGATCGGCTTGGGCGAGTGCTGCGGCATCGTTGACACCGTCGCCAACCATGGCCACCACCCGTCCCTGCGCTTGCAGTTCTTTGATGCGAGCGACCTTGTCGGCGGGGAGAACGTCGCCTATCACCTCGGTAATTCCCACGGATGCAGCGACGGTTTTTGCCACGATCTCGTTGTCGCCCGTCAGCAGAATGGGCCGGAGCCCTAGTGCTTTAAGTTGCGTGATTGCCTCTGCGCTGGTGGGTTTGGCGGTGTCGGCGATCGAAAACAACCCAGCGGCTTCTCCATCAATGGCAGCGGCAATGACGGTGTGCCCGGCTTGTTGTGCAATGGCCAGCTGCTCGTGCAGTTCGGCGTCGAGAACGATTCCTGCCTCGGCGAGCAACGTGGGCCTGCCCGCCAGGATCCGCTTTCCTTCAACGGTGCCCTCAACGCCGAGGCCTTGGTGATTGGTAAAGCCTGCAATGGTGGAAAGTTGCCCGAATTTTTCGATGGCGGCATTGGCTATGGCTTTGGCGATCGGATGTTCCGACCCATGTTCGAGTGCGCCGACGAGCCGAAGCACCTCGTTGGGGTCCAAGCCAGGTGCACCCGCCCGACCCGTTGCAAGAAACACATTCACCAAGGTCATGCGACCGGTGGTGACCGTGCCAGTTTTGTCGAGCACGATGGTGTCAACTCTTCGAGTGGATTCCAGAATCTCCGGCCCTTTGATCACGATGCCCATCTGTGCCGCTCGGCCGGTTCCCACGAGCAGTGCCGTTGGCGTGGCCAGTCCGAGGGCACACGGGCAGGCGATGATCAGCACGGCAACGGCGGCTGTGAATGCGGTACGCCCTCCCTCGCCTCGAATTAACCAGTAAGCGAGCGTAGCAAGTGAAAGGAGCATCACTACGGGGACGAACACCGCAGAAACCCGATCGGCGAGACGTTGCACCGGTGCTTTTCCGGATTGAGCGTCCTCTACTAGCCGCGCCATCTGTGCCAGTGCGGTATCGGCCCCAACTTGGGTTGCTTCCACCACCAAGCGACCACCAACATTGAGCGTGGCTCCGGTTACATGATCGCCAATGCCGACATCGACCGGCACACTTTCGCCGGTAAGGAGTGAGCTATCGACTGCCGATTGTCCGGAGATAACCCGCCCGTCGGTGGCAATCTTTTCCCCGGGTCGCACCACAAATTGGGATCCGACAACAAGGGACTCAATAGGAACTAAACGTTCGACGCCATCGCCATCAATCAAGGTTGCGTCCTTCGCCCCAAGGGACAGTAACGCTCGCAACGCGGCACCAGCTTGCCGTTTGGCGCGGGTCTCGAAGTATCGGCCCGCTAACAAAAACACGATAACGGCTGAAGCCACTTCAAGGTATAGATGTTCAGCAGCGCTATCGCGCTTCAAGGTGAGCTCAAAGCCCATTTTCATGCCCACCATTCCCGCCTGCCCGAAGAACAAGGCATACAGCGACCATAAGTACGCAGACAATGTGCCGACGGAAATCAGAGTGTCCATCGTGGTGGCACCGTGACGGGCATTCATCCAGGCGGCACGATGGAATGGCCAACCACCCCACGCCACTACCGGCGAGGCCAACGTGAGAGCTAGCCATTGCCAGTTGCGAAACTGTGCTGCCGGGACCATAGATAGTACAACGACAGGCGCGGAAAGTACCGCAGAAAGGATGAGCCGCTGACGGAGTTGAGCGAGGTGAAGCGTCGCTCGAACATCTCGATCGGACGGACTGGAACTGGGGCTTAGCGCTGTCGATACTGATGCTGTTTGAAAAGGCGCAGGTGGAAGTTGGGAAGCTGCAAGGTGAATCGGTGCGTGTGCAAGTGGGGCGGGTGCAAGTGTGGCGGGTGGAACTGGAGTGTCTTCGGGCTTGTCCCTCTCGGCGCTTGCTGAGCCCATGTGGTCGCCGAAGCTAGAGCTTGGAGTGGAAGACTTCTCTGCTAAATCGGATCCCAACGCTTTTGTGGAGCTAAGAGCCGTAGCGGAGTTGGTGGAGGATGCCTGGTCGTTGATGTTTGATGGCGGACTTGCGGAATCGAGTAGCGCAGACGGTTGTGTACTGATCCCTGTGGAATGAAACGTGGCGCCGTAGCCAATTCCGGTGATCGTTTTGATGAGTGTTTCTGGCGAGCTTGCTGCATCGAATTGGATATTGGCTTGTTCGGTTGCGTAGTTCACCGTGGCTTCTACGCCCGGAGTTTTGTTAAGACGCTTTTCTATGCGCGCAGCACAAGAGGCACACGTCATCCCAGAGATATCAAGGCGGAGTTTCTGCATTGGGTGTTCGGTGTTAGCGGCAGGACCAGAAGTTACGGGGCTCAAGGGTTTCGCGAGGCTGCCCGTATCGGTTGCCTCTGCGCCGTTCATGGTTTTGCTTCAAATCCAGCTTCGGAAATGGCGTCTCGGATCGCCATGTCATTTAGTTCGCTTCCGCTGACCAAAACGATCTTCGTTTCGAGATCAATCTCAACTTCTGCGACACCGCTCACCGATTTCACCTCGGAAGTGATGGCATTCACGCAGTGACCGCATGACATCTCTGGGACCGTGTAACTAAGGGTTGACTTTGACGAATTCATGGTTGCTCCTTGCAATTGAGAACATCGAAACTATACCCTAGGGGGGTTACCCCAAACGCAAGTTCAAACTGCAACGATTTCGTCACGCCATGTTCCATATCCACACCGTCCCATACCCACATCTCGTAGGAGTAAACCATGCAGCCCGGATATTCCCCGAACCAAGCCGACCATCTCGCCCGCCTAAAACGCATCGAGGGTCAAGTCCGCGGTTTGCATCGAATGGTGGAAGAAGAGGCCTATTGCATCGATGTGCTTACCCAAGTTGCGTCAGTCACCAAGGCCCTGCAAAGCGTGGCTGTACGGCTGCTCGAAGACCATCTCCACCACTGCGTTTCCAATGCCGTAGCCGCAGGTGGCGCCGAAGGTGCAGCTAAAATCACCGAAGCCACTAAAGCAATTGAGCGCCTCCTCAAGTCCTGAGCAGAGCAGTTTGGGTTTCGCGTCTTGGTTATGAACTCGTAGGGAGTCGATAATTGTGGACACCGGGCACATGGTTGCGTACCAAGATTCGGTGCAGATGACACTTCGCAAGGTAACGGGTGCGATGGTGCAATCAGTTAAGAGTGGCGAGGGTCTGGTGTTCGATTTTGTTGGGCCGGGCCGGGTGTACACCCAAACCCGGAAATCCAAACGAGCTGGGTTCTTGGATTGGATCAGCGCTTGGAACCTCGAATCAGGGCGCTGGTGGTGGACTAGGCGCCGGTGCGGGTCTCGGTGCACTCGGAGGCTTGCTGTCTCGGGACTGCCAGCGGTGCTCGTTCAACATCGTTCAACATCGTGACCATCAATCGACTGCATCAGAAGCGGCCATTCTCCGGAAAAGGGGTTTGGTAAGCATGAGCTCAAGAACATCGCTAAGGATGGTTTCCTGGTGGCCTCGTTAGTTCTGGCCTTTCCCAGGTTGGCCGGGTGAAACCTGTCGTTTTAGCAGCTCATGGTGAAGGCAACGGCCGAGCAGAATTCTGGCCATCGGTTGGTGGCAACGGTGCCCATTCTACGGAGGAGCGTGTCCACTTCCACGAGCTGAAGATTGTCGAGGTTGGCTACCGAGCCCGCCTGTACGCCTTCGGCGCGACCGATTGGCACTTCCGAGGGAATCCCGCGAACGGTGGATGTTACCGGCGCCACCACGACGCGTTGCAACCGGCCGGCGACTCGGCGCCGAGTAAGTACCACGACTGGCCGGATCTTTTCGCCGGACAAGTCTGCCCACCAAATTTGACCGTGTCCGAGTGTGGGAATCGTCGTCATGGCCTTACTTTGACCGTTTCTCGCGTTGGAGCCGCCGCTGCTTTGCCAGCTTGACCAGTTCTGGCGGCACTGCGCCGAAATAAGGGAGTGCGTCGAGAAAGTCCGCTGGAGCTTGGGGCATCACAAGCTCCGGATCCTCGGCGTAGGGCCAGTCACTCAAGGCGACAAGCTCTCGCTCGCCTTGAATCTTCTCAATTAACGCCGACATCGCTGCATCGAACATCTCGGCGTCGCGCGC
>JAYUVJ010000224.1:0-2562 GCA_043754155.1 Acidimicrobiia bacterium | reverse complement strand
GCGTGATTGCCTTAGCGGCGGCAATCCGGGCTGGCGACTATGACGACGATCTGGAAGGTGTCGCCGCTGCCTTACGCCCAACCGTTACCCTTCGCCTGGGCATAGCGAACCCGAAGCACTTCGAAACGCTTCTTGGCGAAGATCAGTAGCGTGTCGTAGCTGCTTAGGAAACTGAATGTTCCAAGAACTGAAAAGCAGGCCAGTTCGCTATTCGTGGACGGGTACAAACTCGCAGAGAGGACGACCGGAAGGACAAGCATTGTCCAAGCGCCTTTGAAATACTTTCAACCAAACAATTGACAGGTCTATCGGCCCACCACACCGTTTCGGTAATGGTTTCTACACAGCAACTCATAGGTCACCACATCACCAAAAAGCGGTTCGTTCGTGGGTTGATCGGTGTCTCCGACCACCACAACTTCACCTTCGTAAACGATTACGCCATTGACGAGACGTCCATTATGGGTGGCGCGTTCCCCGCACCAGCATCGTGCTTCTACCTGCAGCTGCACCCGTTCATCGGCCAGTTCCAGCAACCGTTGGGTCCCGGCGAATAATCGGCCACGAAAATCGGTTATCAACCCAAAGGCGTAGACATCGGCATTGAGCAGATCGGCAACCAGTGCCAGCTGTTCGATTTGCTCGTTGGTGTAGAACTGCGCTTCGTCGCAGACCAAGTAGTCAAGGCCACCATGATCGGCTGCATATCGGGATGCAGTGGCGTAGAGGTCTACTTCGGGAGTGACTTGGACAGCTTCGACCGAGATTCCCAACCGGCTCGATACCCGTGCGCCTTCCCGATCAAGCTGTGAAAGCAGCATTCCTCGCTTGGACCGACGGGAGAGATTGTGGTGGATTTGGAGTGCGAGGGTGCTCTTGCCCGAACCCATTGTGCCGAAAGAGAAACGAAGAATGCCCATGCCCCGGCGACGGTAGCCGCAACTTTTGCGTTTTCAGGTCATTTTGGGTCTGTTTCGTCGCAGGGGTCCGTTCGAAGGTTAGGGAAAGTCTCGGTAATTGAAGCGATGGAACGTCGTGGGGGACGACAGCGGAGTCCTTCTCCATGATCACTGTTAGTGGTTGGGTAGTCTCGATTGCACGGGGACTCTCCCCAACGAGGCTGGTTAGCGATTAAGAAACCGTGCCCGCAACCACAAAGCGTGAGCTTTTCTTGGAGTTTCGGTCGCAATCCTTGTTGGTAATTGGTAACTTCCCTGGTGCGTTTTGGCGTGAATTCATTTCTGAGTGATTGTTCACCGAAATTACGGCAGCTTTGCTTTCGTAATTTGACTTCCCCGGAGCGCTCCAACCCAAATTCGTCACTCAATTAGGACTGACGGTGTTCTAGCAAAGGTTGTTTTCCGTGAAGTGGTTTCTCGCCCAAACACTCCTTATTCAAATGCTCACCTTCCTACTCGGCCTGCTTGTTGGCTACTGGCTGTGGCGTATCCGTTGGCGCAAAATTCGTCCTAGTTCGTCGGCCACATTTTCTGCCTCGCAGTTTGCAGGAGGCCAGTCCTCCGATACGCAACTTCAACTTGACCGTTTAGAGGCGGAACACCGCGCTTCCGAAACCGCTCGTACCCAGTTGGAAAAAAGCTTTTCTGCGCTCAAGTTCGAACACGGTGGTCTTCGCACGGCGCTTGCTGAACGAGAAGACCAGGTGAAGGGTCTCCTGCTTGATGTTGACAGGGCGAAGGTGTCGTCGTCGCCCGCAGATGCCACAAAAATCTCAACCCTGTCCGGTGAGATTGACACGCACAAAACCCGCGTCCAAGGTTTGCTTGGGGAGGTTGATGCACACAAGGAGCAAACCTCCAAGCTCAACGCGGTACTCACGACAGTTCGTAGCCAATACGAGAGCCTTCAGGCCGCGGCAACGGCCGAGCGGCAAACAGCCGTAGCGGAAGCTCGATCGCAAGTCGCTGGGCAGGTAACCGAGGACTTGACTTCCAGCCTTACCAAAGACATCACGGATCGAGTTCGCGCTGAATCAAACGCAGAGCATGAAGCCATTATGAACGCGCGCTTGGCCTCAATGAAAAGTGACCACGAAGGTTTGCTTTCCGCTCTTCGTCGTGACCACGAAGCTGCTCTGGCTGCTCTGGCTGCTGTGCGGTCTGAGCATGAGGGAGCATTGTCAGGCTGGCGCTCGCGGGTGGGGGAACTGGAAGCAGAATTGGGTTCGGTTCGCGCCGAAATCGAAGGAGTTCGAGCGTCTAGTGGCAGCTCTGCGGCCGAACTCAACAGCGTTCGCGCTGAAGTAGGTGGGTTGCACGATCAGCTCAACAGCATCCGTGCCGAGCTGGACAGTGAAAGGACTTCCTTTACCCAGCAACATAGCCAGTTGAGTTCCCAAGCAGAAGCCGAACGTGCGCAGTTTCGTCGCCAGCTTGTCGCGATGGAGGAATTCGGAGCGGAAACCGACCGTCTGCGCGCTGAGCTTTCTGCTTCAACCAAAACGCTGCAAGAGGCGAATCGAAACTGTGAAAGCCACGATGCGCAAATCCACGCGCTCCAGTCCGATCTCTCCCAGCTGCGAACTTCGCACACGGAAGCCGA
>JAYUVJ010000223.1:0-6144 GCA_043754155.1 Acidimicrobiia bacterium | reverse complement strand
CGGTTCTCAGGGAAGAACTCTTTAAATTCATTGGCTAACTGCGCAGCGAGCGACTTATTGGGTGCCAAAATCAGGGTTGGTTTCTGAACCTGCTCAATTGTCCAGGCAATGGTGGCCGATTTACCCGAACCGGTAATACCGAGCAGCGTTTGGAATCGGTCACCACGGCGAATGCCTTCCACCAAACCAGCGATGGCCTGGGGCTGATCGCCGGCGGGAGAGAAATCAGAAACAACCTTGAACGGTTTAGCCATTGGTCCATTGTACGGAGTGGCTATGACAAGAACTTGACCGGTTTATCCACCAGCGACCGACCAGCCCATATTTCTCGAAGGCATCACTGAAAGGTTGGTTGAACCAATCCTTAAAGCTCGGGTGAAGACGGCAACGTGCCAATCCACGCCCACACCCGCTCCACCTGACAACGCAGTGTCACCAAATCACCCGAATTGTCAATTACCACGTCGGCCATAGACAACCGGGTAGCCCGATCCACCTGCGCTGCTATTCGAGACCTCGCATCCGCCTCGGAAAAGCCTCGGAACTCTTGCAATCGGCCGACGGCCACCTCGGCATCAACATCAACCAAGATACGGCCAACCATGCCCGCAGGGCCTTTACCGATGAGCAACGCTGCGTCGTAAACCACCACCCTGCTCGTTCCTCGATGCTCGTTCGTTTGCGAAGTCACTTCCAGCGCAATCGCTGGATGGGTTATCGCGTTCAATGCGGCGAGAGCTTCAGCATCCCCAAAGACAATGCTGGCCAGAGCAGCGCGATGAAGCGCTCCATCGGGCAACAAGACATCGGCGCCAAAACGCGCAGATATCGCCGCCAAACCGGCAGACCCCGGAGCAACTACCGCACGAGCAATCAGATCAGCATCAACGATTACGGCACCAAATTCCGCCAGGAGAAGTGAAACCGTGGATTTTCCCGCCCCGATACCACCCGTCAAACCAACCAATTTCATACCGTCACCCTCCCCGAATCCACCGTCGGTGTCAAACGCAAACGTTCAGATTTCGCGATTTTGGGGTCAAGAACCGTCCCCCGAACGCCGAAGCCATACACATCATGGGTGCGCTTACGGTTAGAACCGTCGAAGAAACCAGCGTGAAAATCGAAGACACCACCGCGCTTCTGCCCGAGGCAACAACGACCTTTTCAGAGTCCATGCACACAGTTGACCTCGCCCACCCATGGAGCCATTTGTCGCCCGACGGCTCTGTGCCACGAGACCGCAGCCAACTCCACAGTTCCGACGGCACTCGCCAAGGCGACAATCCCCCAGCCATCTCGGCACCTACCGGCTCGATGGGATTGGGTCCATCGAAACGACGACCGAACGAACGAATTCACCTCGCCGCTCCTTCCTTGTTAAGGCCCACACCAACCGCCAACGAAACCCGCAAAGATCTGCTGCGTCCGTTTCAGATTTTGATCATTGTGGTCCGCTGGGTTTGCTTGTTTGTAGGCTCCCTATTGATCGCCACAACTCCCGCAGAACACACGCAGCGGACCAGTTTCGTCTTTGCCACCATGGCAGTATGGACGGCATTTCGGACCGTTCGGCCCATCAGGAACTGGGGATTTCAGCTCGGCACCGCCACTTCGGTTGTGCTCGAACTCAGCCTGGCCGTGTCTGCGGTATGCGTTACCGGCTACTGGGAATCACCACTTGCTTTCCTGATCCTGCCTGGCATCCTTGTCGGCGGATTCTCCCAAGGTGGACCGCTCGTGGTGGGCTACGGAACCTTCACCAGCGTGATCGTGACCCTCACCGCATCACTGAACGGCCAGCAACAGTCAATTCAGGACTGGCGAAGCAGCGGACAATGGGGCATAGAACTCATGCTCGTAGCGCTGGTCGCCGGCCTAGGACATCGGGTCTTGTCGGAAACTCTGGATCGTGAAAGTGCCGTGTTGACCACGATGGACCGGCTCACCACGGCAAACTCGCTGCTCCATTCGCTCCACCGCGTGGCGCAAACCCTGCCCGAATCCCTCGACCTCGACGACGTTTTTCGCTCCACCGTGGACAACGCCCGAGAACTGTTTCAGCCGGATTCAGTGGTCATTCTGTTACGCCACGAAACCCTCGACGCGTGGATCGTGGGAAGGGCCGACGGTGTTCGACTGCCCGCCATCATCGGTCGTCGAGAAGCTCCGCCTGTACTCGACATTGTGCATCGATCCGTTGTGCCCGTGCGCCTTGTAGAACTTCCCGCCGAACAACGAGCAACACTTGCCGAAACCAGCGCCAGTGGCATCTACGTCCCTTTACGAGCCCGAAACTCCATCATTGGCATGATGGCCCTTGAATGGAATAGCGAATCCGAGGACACCAACGACCGGGCCGATCTCATCCGAAGCTTCGCGGAACCGGCTGCGGTAGCCATCGACAATGCCCGATGGTTTGGACGGATCGGCACCGTAGCCGCCGACGAAGAACGCATACGCATCGCCCGAGACCTTCACGACCGAGTTGGGCAATCCCTGGCCTACA
This sequence comes from Acidimicrobiia bacterium, assembly GCA_043754155.1. Taxonomy (GTDB): domain Bacteria; phylum Actinomycetota; class Acidimicrobiia; order Acidimicrobiales; family JANYDT01; genus JANMZO01. The sequence goes on along the minus strand of JAYUVJ010000223.1, from coordinate 3,635 downwards.
TCGGCTTCGAGCTTGACCGCTTGGCCAAAGTCGCCGAAGGAAGCCCGCTGGCCCCTCAGGTACTCCAGCTACGAACCGACGTGCGAGGAGTGGTCGGCGAGGTACGCGAAACCCTCTACGACCTCCGAACCGACGTGGAAAAGGGTTTCATCATTACCGTTCAAGAGTTCTTGGATCGGGTGTCGCAGCGTGCTGAACTCAAGGTGCAATTTACCCACAGACAGACCGTGGCCCTGCCGTTTCGACAGGAACGCGAAATGTGGCAGATTGCCAAAGAAGCCATTGTGAACGTGGAACGTCACGCCAAAGCAACTGAACTGCATGTCCTTTGGGACTGTAACGGCAGCTCCGCTCTGCTCGAAGTTATCGATAACGGACGAGGCATGACGAGAGGCGAAGGCCGAACCGATTCCTACGGGCTTCGAGGACTGTACGAACGCGCCGGTGCCATCAGCGCGCATTTAGAAATTCACGGAGAACAGGGTCAAGGAACCACTGTCCGATGCCGATTGGAAACACTATGAACGTTGCACCCCCCATGACCATCGATACCCCAGTACGCCCAGCAACGGCTCGTCCGCTACGGCTACTGCTTGTCGATGACCACCGAATGCTCCGCGAAGGACTCCGCCGTTCTATGGAACTGTACGGCTTTGATGTGGTTGCCGAAGGCTCTGACGGCGAAGAAGGCGTCCGCTTAGCCCAAGCTCTGCGCCCCGACGTGGTCCTCATGGACGTGTCCATGCCCGTGATCGACGGCGTTGAGGCTGCCCGACGTATCCGCCAAGTTTCCCCCGAAACCCAAGTGGTCATGCTCACCATGCACGCCGACCGTGAAGTACTGGCCAAAGCCATCCGCGTGGGTGCTGCTGGCTATTTGGTGAAGGACTGTTCGACCGACGAAGTTGCCGACGCCGTACGCGCCGCTTCGAATGGTGAAGGATCCGTATCTCCCGAGTTCGCCAAATCCATGTTGCGCGAGGCGAAGTTCCCACTACCGGACAAGCCCGGCGAGTCGATCATTTCCAAGCGTGAGGAAGAAGTGCTGCAGTTGATCGCTGATGGCCTTTCCACTGTGGATACTGCAGCGAAGTTATATATCTCGGTGAAGACGGTGAAGAACCACCTGGCCTCGATTTACCAAAAGCTCGATACTGCCGACAGGACGCAGGCGGTTGTTCGTGCGGTGCGCATGGGCATCATTCGCCTCGACTGACACCTCACCCACCCCTTACCAGCCGCTCAAGTAGTGGTCTCAACTTTCTGCCTTTTCACTTTCGGCCACGGCTACTACGCTCAACAGGGTGATCTACGACAGTATTCTCGACACTATTGGACGTACCCCTTCGGTACGTATCAACCGACTGGCTCCCGAAGGCGTCACGATGTTCGTGAAGTGCGAGTTTTTTAACCCGCTCCATTCCGTCAAGGACCGCCTCGCCATCGCCGTTATTGAGGACGCCGAAAAACGTGGTCTCCTAAAGCCAGGGCAAACGGTGGTTGAGGCCACGTCAGGCAACACCGGTATTTCGCTGGCCATGGTGTGCGCCGCCAAGGGCTACCCGTTCGTAGCAGTGATGGTCGAAACGTTCTCCATAGAACGCCGCAAAGTGATGCGGGCACTCGGTGCCAAAGTGATTCTCACACCAGCCGCTGAACGAGGAACAGGCATGGTCAGAAAGGCCGCTGAACTCGCCGAGAAGCATGGATGGTTCCTCACCCGACAGTTCGAAAACGAAGCGAACCCTGCTTACCACCGTGCAACCACCGGACCAGAAATCCTGAGCGATTTTGCCGGTAAGCGCCTCGACTACTTTGTCGCCGGCTGGGGAACCGGTGGCACCATCACCGGCGCGGGTCAAATGATCAAACTTGCTAGGCCTGACACCAAAGTGATTGCCACCGAACCCGAAAACGCCGCGCTTTTGTCGGGCGGTACGTTTGCTCCCCACAAGATCCAAGGATGGACTCCCGACTTCGTGCCCGCCGTGCTTGATCGCTCTGTCATCGATGAAATTGTGACCGTCACCGATAGCGAAGCCGTGGAAACCGCCCGTTCCCTCGCCCGCAACGAAGGTATTTTCTGCGGAATTTCTAGCGGTGGAACCTTTGCTGCGGCGCTCAAAGTCGCCCAGCGCGCCGAACCTGGCTCGGTCATTTTGGCCATACTCCCCGATACTGGAGAGCGGTATCTCTCAACCGTTCTTTTTGAGGGAATTGAAGAGGGCAGCGACCCCGAACCATGAGCTCAGGCCGCCGGGAAACCGCGGGCGCAGCTACGGCGAAGGCCGTCAATTCGATCCGGCCCAACCAAAATGCTCGTCGCTACGCCGCGCTGCCAGACCCGTTCCCGATGCAGTGCGCCATGGCGCTCCACGGCGCTCAAATTGCCTACGAGACCTGGGGCGAACCCAATCTGGCAGGCGACAATGTGATCTTGCTCTTCACAGGGCTCTCCCCTTCCGCGCATGCGGCATCCTCGGTCGATGATCCAACGCCGGGTTGGTGGCAAAAAATTGTTGGCCCAGGATTAGCAATCGACACCAACCGATGGTTTGTCGTTTGCGTGAACGCGCTGGGAAGCTGTTTCGGTTCCACTGGGCCCGCAAGCATCAACCCAGAAACCTCAATGTTGTACCGCTTAGAGTTTCCAGAACTCGCGCTTGAAGACATCGCACAGGCCGGTTTCGAAACGGTGCGTTCGCTCGGTATGACGCAACTCGCCGCAGTTGTAGGTCCATCTTTAGGGGGAAGCGTTGCTCTGGCCTTTGTGGCACTCTTTCCTCATTTCGCGAAACAACTCCTGGTGATCAGTGGAACCGCTGCCGCATCACCTGTAGCCATCGCCCTTCGATCGGTTCAGCGTGAGTCAATTTTGCTCGACCCTCAATGGCAACAGGGCAACTATCCGGTCGACCAGCCCCCAATCACTGGCATACGCCTCGCCAGAAAACTTGGCACCATTACGTACCGATCGTCGGTCGAATGGGAAGAGCGATTCGGACGCACCCGGATTCCCAACCAACCGTCAACCGCCAACGACTTCGGCCCGGAGTTTGAGATTGAGGGATACCTTGAAGCGCAAGCAGAAAAGTTCGCCCGATCTTTCGACGCCAACTGCAACCTGTATCTGTCTCGTGCTCTTGACCGCTTCGATTTGTCTGATCACGGACCAAACATCGAAGTATTTGCGCGTTCTGGGCTTGAACGGGCCTTAGTGGTCGGTGTCGAAAGCGACATGTTGTTTCAGATCGCCGAGCAGGAAAGCCTCGCTGCGGAACTGAGCGCCGGCGGGGTTGCTACAACCTTCTCCCGACTTGAGTGCCGCGAAGGCCACGACTCGTTCCTGGTGAACACCGAGGCCTTCGAAACGGCCATCGGATCCTTCCTCCTTGCGTAGTTGTTCCCAGCCGAGTGGCGAGAGGTGTTGGAGCAAATCGGCGTTGATGGGCTGGTGAGCGTCGATGGCTCGGGTGGCTCGTTCGGTGTAGACGGTGTTCCAGGGCACGATTGCTGCGGTGGGGAGGTTGAGGCCTGATGCTCGTATCGTTGTTGTTCGAAGGTGCGGTCGCGGAATTTGCTGAGCCGGTAGAAGAACACGGCTTTCGCGAGGGCGTGGCGTGCTTCTCCTTTGT
>JAYUVJ010000222.1:0-13443 GCA_043754155.1 Acidimicrobiia bacterium | reverse complement strand
TCGACAACATCAATCTCGGTGGGAACGGAATCGATTTCGATGCGCAACCGAGAGGCGGCCTCGTCTATCAAATCGATCGCTTTGTCGGGAAGAAAACGCGCCGTTATATATCGACTTGAAAGCGTGGCCGCAGCAACCAAGGCGGAGTCTTGGATTCGCACCCCGTGGTGCACCTCGTAGCGCTCTTTAAGTCCACGCAGAATGGCGACGGTGGCTTCAACCGTTGGTTCACCGACATACACCTGTTGGAAGCGTCGTTCGAGGGCAGGGTCTTTCTCGATGTGTTTGCGGAATTCATCGAGTGTGGTGGCGCCGATCATGCGCAACTCTCCACGGGCCAGCATGGGTTTAATCATGTTGCCCGCGTCCATCGCCCCTTCACCGGTTGCGCCAGCGCCAACAATGGTGTGCAACTCGTCAATAAAGGTTATTACTTCGCCGTTCGAATCGCTGATTTCTTTGAGAACGGCTTTGAGGCGTTCTTCGAATTCCCCGCGGTATTTTGCCCCTGCGACCATTGCACTGAGATCAAGTGAAATGAGCCTGCGGTTCTTAAGGCTTTCGGGGACGTCGCCGTCGACAATTCTTCGGGCCAGCCCTTCAACGATTGCGGTTTTTCCCACACCGGGTTCGCCGATGAGCACGGGGTTGTTTTTGGTTCGTCTTGCCAGAACCTGAATGGTTCGCCGGATTTCTTCATCTCGGCCGATAACCGGATCGAGTTTGCCTTTTCGGGCTTCTTCGGTGAGGTCGCGTCCATACTTTTCGAGGGCCTGGTAACTGTCTTCGGGGTTTTGGCTGGTAACCCGATGCGACCCGCGAATGGCTTGGAGGCCAGCGAGCAAATCTTCTCTCGAAACGCCAATAGTCTTGTGCATGGCGAGGAGGACGTGCTCAGTGGAGAGGTACTGATCGGTGAGCTGGTTCTTCTCAACTTCGGCGGCTTCGAGGATCTCTCTAAGTTTGCGGCCTACCTGTGATTCGCCGCCATGGGCCCGGGGCAGTTTTGCTACGGCTTCCGCTGCAGAGTTGCGCAGTGCAAGATCGGGAACTCCAACGCGATTGAGCAGTGGAAGGACAAGACTTCCTTCCTGCCCCAACATAGCCAACAGCAGGTGATCTGGGGTTACTTCTGGATTCGCGTGCTCTTTCGCCGAGGAAACAGCAGAGTTAAACGCCTCTTGAGTCTTCAGAGTCCAAGTATTTGGGTCAAGTGCCATGGTCGCCTTTGCGGTTGTTTGTGTCTTGGTATTCGTCAGTTCCCGTTAGGGGAGTTGTTGCGGGCCTGTCACCGAGCACCCCACAAGCCTCACTTCGTTCCGGTTGCAGGGACCCCACACTTCGCCATCCGAAACACTTACCCCAACTCAATTCGTTCTAAACAACGGAAGGCTTGGTTTGAGTTCACTGCACTCACCTTGTATCGCTTTCGAGTTCCCTTCGATCGGTCTTTCGCTAGGAGTGACGGCCAAAGGGATTTAGGCGCACCGGGAGGTTGCCGAAGGGAACGAGATCGCGTCGATGTTGATTGTGTGCATTGTCTACTGCAGTGCGAATTTGGGCCTGGGTGGCGACAAGTTCTGCTCGGAGGTTTTGTATTTCGTCTTCGAGTGCCATCACTCTTCGGACACCTTCGATATTGAGGCCGGCATTGGTGAGTTCGGCAATGCGGTGAAGGCGGGCGATGTCGCGCTGGGAGTATCGACGGCTACCTCCATCGGTACGCGACGGTTCGAGAAGGCCCTTTCTCTCATAGATTCTCAGCGTTTGAGGATGCATGCCAGCGAGTTCAGCAGCGACGGAAATTACAAAAACCGCTCGGGTTGCCTGGATTGAGATGCGGATTTCGTTGGGGTTGGAATCGTTAGTCATTTCGGGCCTCCTTCGATGTTCATTTCCTTTGGTATGTAACGTTGACTTGCGGTCACCTGCCGCTTAGGCCCCGAGGTGTTTGCGGGGATTGAATTCACCTTGCGCAGCGTGCAGAGCTGCGATGGCCGTGCGTTCGGCTTCGGAGAGTTGCGTTGGCACGAGAACTTCAACTGTCACGAGCAGGTCCCCGTTTCCTCCAGCAACCGCTGCACCTTTACCGCGCACGCGTAGCGTTTGACCTGATCTAGTGCCCGGGGCGATTTTGAGTTGCACCGGAGCTTCCATCGTAGGTACGCTTACTGTTGCACCAAGAGCGGCTTCAGAGAAGGTCACGGGAAGGACCAGGGTGAGATCCTTACCTTTGCGACCGAAAATCGAATGACCCTGCACGCGAACTGTTACATACAGATCCCCGGGGGGACCGCCGTTAAAGCCAATGCCACCGCGATTCTTCAAGCGTATTTTTTGACCATCTTCAACACCACCGGGGATCCGGACGTTGACCGTGCGAGTTTTGCGTTCACTTCCCGTACCGCGACAAGTTGGGCAGGGGCGTTCGATACGCATGCCCGTACCGCTGCAGCTTTGACAGGGTTGACTGAAGTTAAAGAAACCTTGATTCGAATCGATTGTGCCTTTACCTCCGCAGCTCGAACAGATCGTGGAAGCGGTTCCCGGAGCGGCGCCGGTGGCGTTACAAGTTTCGCAGGGGCCATCGCCCAAAAGCGTGACGCTCGTGGTTACCCCGGCGATCGAATCTTCGAACGACAGGTTCAAGGAGGTTTCTTGATCATCGCCGCGCTTAGGCGCGTTGGGATTTTTTCGTCCACGCTGCGAGCCGCCACCACTGCGAGCACCAAAGAGGCCGCCAAGCAAGTCACTGATATCGGCGCCTTGGCTGAACCCGGCCCCGGGATTAAACCCGCCACCACCGCCACCACGAGCCCCGGGGGGCATCGAGCGAACCTCGTCGTAAGACTTGCGCTTGTCAGTATCCGACAAAACGGCGTAGGCAGCGCTGATTTCTTTGAACTTGTCTTCGCGCCCAGGATGGGAATCAGGATGGTTTTCTTTGGCCAACTTTCGATAGGCCTTCGTTACTTCAGTTTCGGTTGCTGAGTCTTTGAGACCTAGCGTCTTGTAATAGTCCTTCTCGAACCATTCACGTTGTGGTTGTGCCATGTGAATCCCTCCTCCTCCCCATCTTTCGTCGACTGATGATCGGTGTATCTAATCTGCGCGCTGATGATCAGCGCGCAGATTATTTTTTAATATAGTTAAAACGCGGTTACCCGCGGACCTTGACCATTGCTGGCCGGATCACTCGGGTTTTCCAACCGTAACCAGCACGGAGAACTTCGCTGACGATTGGGCCACCTTCGGTTCCGTCGCCGTCTTCGTGCATAACCGCGTCGGCCAGGTTGGGGTCAAACGCTTCACCGACGGGGGCGTGACGTTGGAGTCCTTCACTTTCTAGAGCGCTCAACAGCGAGTCGTGCATTTTAGCTAGTGGCGATGCATCGGGATCGGCCTCGTGAGCCAATGCCAATTCAAAGTTGTCGAGAACCGGCAGCAACTTATTCACCAATTTCTCGGTGGCCTTATCGGCTGCGGTATCGGAATCGCGAGCGACTCGTTTGCGGTAGTTATCGAAATCGGCCTGAAGCCGGCGGAGCGAATCGAGAAAATCGTCGCGCTCCGCCAACACACGTGCGTGCTCCGAACCATCGACCGGATCCATGCCAACCATGGCAGCCAGATCCATACCGTCGGCGAGAGCAGAGTTTTCTACGTTATCTACCCGACGTGGCGTTGCTCCACCCGAAGCTTCAGACCCTGGTGGGTTATTTGCGACGTTGTCGTCGTCAACAGAAGACATGTACTGCGCGCTTACTTTTCGTCGACGATTTCAGCGTCAACGATGTCGTCGTCGCTGGGGCGTGAAGAATCGCTCGATCCACCACCGGCGGAGCCGCCCTCGCCACCACCAGCAGCATTGGCCGATGCAGCAGCTTGCTCGTAGAGCTTCTGTCCGGCAGCTTGACCAGCGGTACCGAGTTCTTCGGTGGCACGCTTGATGGCTTCAATGTCGGTACCGGCGAGGGCTTCTTTCAACGTGGCCACAGCAGCTTCAAGGCGGGTCTTGTCATCTTCAGCCAACTTGTCGCCGTTTTCGCGGAGCATCTTCTCGATTTGGTAGACCTGCGAATCACCCTGATTGCGCGTTTCAGCTTCTTCTTTACGAGCACGGTCCTCTTCAGCGTGAGCCTCGGCGTCTTTGATCATTGAGCTGATGTCATCCTTCGACATCGAAGATTGGCCAGTGATCGTCATCGACTGCTCTTTGGAAGTGGCGCGATCCTTGGCCGAAACGTGCACGATACCGTTGGCATCAATGTCGAACGTGACCTCAATCTGAGGCACACCCTGCGGGGCCGGCGGCAGATCGACAAGCTGGAATTTGCCCAGCGTCTTGTTGTAATTGGCCATTTCGCGCTCGCCTTGAAGCACGTGAATTTCCACGCTGGGCTGCATGTCAACAGCGGTGGTGAACACTTCGGTTCTGCGGGTTGGGATCGTGGTGTTTCGCTCGATCAACTTGGTCATCACGCCACCCTTGGTCTCGATACCGAGGCTAAGTGGGGTTACGTCGAGAAGAAGAACGTCTTTCACATCGCCCTTAAGCACCCCGGCTTGAACCGCAGCACCGATGGCCACAACTTCATCGGGGTTCACGCTCTTGTTCGGCTCTTTGCCCGTCATCGACTTCACCAGGTCTTGCACCGCTGGCATACGAGTTGACCCGCCGACCATAACCACGTGTTGAATATCTGCCTTGTTGAGGCCGGCGTCTTTAATGGCCGCTTCGAAGGGTCCCTTGACCCGATCAAGCAAGGCCGAGGTGAGTTCCTGGAACCTGGCGCGGGTAAGGGACATGTCGAGGTGCTTAGGGCCTTCGGCGGTTGCAGTGATGAAGGGCAGGTTGATTTGGGTTTGTTGCTGCTGCGAAAGCTCAATCTTGGCTTTTTCGGCGGCTTCCTTGAGACGTTGCACGGCCATCTTGTCGGCAGCCAAATCGACGCCTTCGGTGTTTTTGAATTCCTTGACGAGCCAATCCATAACGGCCTGGTCCCAATCGTCGCCACCGAGGTGCGTGTCGCCACTCGTTGATTTCACTTCGAACACGCCGTCACCGATTTCGAGAACCGAAACGTCAAACGTGCCGCCACCAAGGTCAAACACGAGAATGGTTTGCTCCGCGCCTTCTTTATCGAGGCCGTACGCGAGCGCGGCAGCGGTGGGCTCGTTGATAATACGGAGCACTTCGAGACCGGCAATTTCGCCAGCTTCACGGGTTGCGGTTCGCTGGGCATCGTTGAAATACGCAGGCACGGTAATGACGGCTTGAGTGACGGTATCGCCCAGGTATGCCTCGGCATCGCGCTTGAGCTTCATGAGCACCCGGGCGCTGATGGCTTGGGAGTTGTACTTCTTGCCATCGATATCGATCGACCAGTTTTCGCCGATGTGACGCTTCACTGAGCGGATGGTGCGATCGGGGTTGGTGATGGCCTGGCGCTTGGCTACTTCACCGACAAGTACCTCACCGGTCTTGGAGAATCCAACGATCGAAGGGGTTGTGCGCGCACCTTCGGCGTTGGGGATTACGACGGGTTCGCCGCCTTCAAGGACGGATACAACCGAGTTGGTGGTACCGAGGTCAATTCCTACTGCCTTAGGCATGGGGGCTCCTTTTGCCAGCCGGGCTGATCCGGCCTTGGCGCTTTTCTGTCATGTCTGACGGTTTGGGTGTTACTTGGTTGGATAGATCTTGGTGCATTTCCAGCGTTATGCCGAACTGCATTGAGGTGTACAACCACAGCAAAGTTGAGTCTATTCCACTCAACTTTGAGTTTTTTTGTTTTATTAGAAGACCTTCCGTTAACCACGAACGCGGTGAGAGAGGGATTCCTCAACTCACCGCCGTTTCGTTTTGCTGGCTCAAGACACCCTGCTACCTCAAGACACCCTGCTGGCTCAAGACGCACTGCTACCTCAAGCACCCTGCTACCTCAAGCACCCTGCTACCTCAAGACACACTGCTACCTCAAGACACCCTGCTGGCTCACACCTTGGGGCTGGCTCACACCTTGGGGCTCAGCGCGATAGCGAGAACTTCGCGAACATGGGCTACCGGAAACACCTCAAGATCGGCAAGTAAACCGGCAGGAACGTCATCAAGGTCAACTTCGTTTTGCTTCGGGATAATGACCGTTTTCACTCCGGCACGATGGGCGGCGAGGAGTTTTTGCTTTACGCCACCAATCGGCAGTACTTGGCCTTGCAGAGTCACCTCACCGGTCATGGCAACATCGTTACGAACCGTTTTACCAGTAAGTAAACTTACTAATGCCGTCGTCATGGTGATACCGGCCGATGGTCCGTCTTTCGGAGTGGCACCAGCAGGAAAGTGGATATGGATTTTCCGTCCGGTGAACGCATCAACCGAAACCCCTAGTGCCTCAGCGTTGGCACGCACGTAGCTCAGGGCGATTTGTGCAGATTCCTGCATGACGTCACCAAGTTGCCCAGTCACCGTCACGGCAACATCGGTTCCAGACTGGGGCATCGCGGTGGCTTCCACGAACAGCACATCGCCACCAACACCAGTAACGGCCAAGCCGGTAGCCACACCGGGCAGGGAAAGACGATCGGCAATGGTCGATAGGGTACGACGCGGACGACCCAAAAACGGAATCACGTCCGAAGCAGTTCCCACCACAATTGGAGTTCTTGGTGCCGAAGCATCGGTTGCTTGCTCAACATCAGCTTGGTTGTTTTGGTTGTTTTGGTTGTTTTGGTTGGCTTGGTTGTTTTGGTTGGCTTGGTTGTCCTGGTCGGTTTTAAATCCAACTGAAGGAGAAACCGAGGAAGGAAACGCCTCAACCGAGGTGCCTGCACCACCAGCAATACGCACCGCAACCTTGCGAAGCAGCTTGCCCACCTGGCGTTCCAAACCACGGACACCGGCTTCCATGGTGTAACCCTCAACGATGGCACGAATAGCTTCATCTCCAAGAGTCACATCATCTGCGCTCAGACCATTGGCCACCAGCTGACGAGCCAGCAGATGGTTGCGTACGATTTCCACTTTCTCGATGTCGGTGTAGCCGTCAACGGTGATGATTTCCAAACGATCACGCAACGGACCTGGGATGGTTTCGAGCGAGTTCGCCGTAGCGATAAACACCACATCGGAAAGGTCAAGATCTACTTCGAGATAATGATCGCGGAACGTGTGGTTTTGTGCTGGGTCAAGCACTTCCAACAGCGCCGCCGCGGGATCGCCGCTCCAGCCCGTTGCCAACTTGTCGATCTCATCAAGCAGAATTACTGGGTTCATGGTTTCGGCTTCGCGAAGCGCACGTACAATTCGTCCTGATTGTGCGCCCACATAAGTTCGGCGGTGTCCGCGAATTTCGGCTTCGTCCCGCACCCCACCAAGTGCTACGCGTACAAACGATCGATCTAGCGCCCGGGCAATCGATTCACCAAGTGAGGTTTTGCCCACGCCTGGAGGACCAACCAAGGCAATGATTGCACCCTGTCCTTTTCGAGAAGCTGAGGTGCTGATGGATCCGGTAGCGGTTCCAATGATCGGCCCGATCGGTTTGAATTCGCTGTCCAACGGCTTGTCCAACGGTTCCACGTCGATTATGTCGGCATCAGGGTTAGTGGGCGAATCAAATACGGCAAGGTCGGCCGATTCGGCGATGGATGCTGCGAGGCCAGCCTCGGCTAGGCGTTGACGCTCCCGCAAGGCTCGAACGGCAAGCCATTCCAAGATGCGTTCCTTGCCTTCAGCCAAACCGGTCGTGTCGTGATCTAGCACTGCGCGTGCCGCAGCAATATCCACCCGATCTACCGAACGAGTCGACCAGGCAATGTCGAGCACGGTATCGAGCCAATTACGAACGTAGGCCTGTTCGGGGTTTTGTTCGCCAAGCCGTTCAAGCTTGTCGATCTCTTTGTCGACGGCTTCACGAATCACCGCGGGCAGGTTCGCTGCTTCGGCCTTCGCTCGATACGTTTCGGCGGCTGAGGAACCGTCGCCGTCTTCACCAAGTTCTTTGCGGATAGCCGAAAGCTGCTGACGCAAAATGTACTCACGTTGCTGCTTTTCCATACCAGAAGCCACATCAGCCCGGATCTTTTCGCGAAGCTCGGATTCAGCCATAGCCGTGCGCACCCATCCAAGCGCCAGTTCTAAACGGGCCGTGGTACCGGGATTTTCGAGCAGTTCAATGCGCTGCTCCGCTTCTAAGTCAGGCCAGTACACAATCCCGTCGGCCAAAGCAGAGGGGTCGTCGGCGTCGATAAGTTGAAACGCCAACCGTCCGGCGGTTTGGCGTTCCAGAAAGGCTTCTGCGGTTTGTCGGTATTCGCGAGCCAGCGATCGGACGGCATCGGTGAGTAACTCCGGCTCAATCGTCGCCGCGTGCAACCACATGGCAGCTTGTCCAGGATGTCCCGCGGGAAGGGGCGAAGCAATTGCTGCACCAAGGCGAACACGGCGCAGGGCGCGCACAACAAGGGCCTTTTGACCGGTGGGGAGTTCACCCGCAGTTTCGATCTGAGCCACTACGCCGACGGTGGCAAATCGGCCTTCGATCCGAGGAACTAGCAGCAATTCGCGGTCGGTAGCCATGGCGGCCTCAGCGGCAGCGCGGGACTCCTCAGTTTCCAAGGCGATCGTGACCACCATGTGCGGCAAAACCACGCCCGTCGTGAGAGGCAGCACCGGCAGGTCTGTGGCGACTCCGTGGGTCTCGATAAGCGATTCGACGGGATTTTCGAGAAGCGTTTCGACGGATGCTTCTTGGGCAACTGTGGTCATGGGGAACTCCTTGCGTTTGGCAGCCGAACTTGCAGATTTAGCGGGATTGCCAAAACCGAAGCGTCGATTGCAGAAAACTTTCTACATCCCGACTCAACTATTGATTCGCAAGTTTCATTCCCAAGCGAAAACAAGCCAGCTCAACCGGCACATATTTCTCGATGCTTGCGGAGGTTGATGGGAAGCGGGAGACTCATCTACCGTGTCCAACCCGTCAGAGCCCTCAACGTCCACTTCTCCGTCGACAGCCGCTGCAACCTCTTCGGCTTCGTCCTCTGCAACCTCCTCCGCCGCAACCGGCGGATCCGGTGGATCCGGCGGATCCAACTCGTGGTCCCCCAGGGATTCCGATCGCGAAGTGGGCAAAGTGCTGCTTTCAGAAGCCACTATCGATGGGCTCGTCCGCAAAATCGGCGCCCAAATCACTTCTGATTACGCCGGACGACAACCACTCCTGTTGGGCGTACTCAAAGGTGCCGTGGTGTTCTTGGCTGATCTCATGCGTGCCATTGATCTGCCAACCGAAATTGATTTCCTGGCCGTGTCGTCCTACGGCGCATCCACCACGAGCAGCGGCGTGGTTCGGATTATCAAAGATCTCGATGTACCCCTCCAGGGCCGCGATGTGATCCTGGTGGAGGACATCATCGACTCCGGTCTCACCCTGTCATTCCTCCTAGAAAACCTCCAGCACCGAAATCCCGCCTCGCTGTGCGTAGCGGCCCTGCTGGTACGTGAAGGCGTCGAGCTACCGGAACGGGTGTCCTCGTTGCTCAAATACACCGGCGTGACTCTGGCTCCAGGGTGGGTAGTGGGTTATGGGCTCGACGCAGGAGACCGCAACCGACATCTCCGTGGCCTCCATCACTACGCCGTACCTGTTCCAATTGACGAACACACGTAAGAATTCACACACTCAGTGACCTCTCATGCGCATTGCGTCACAATTTCCTACGAATCGAGCGGAATTGGAATGAAGTTCGCACAAAGTTGGCTATTCCACTAAAGGTTTGTCATACCTTATTGCGATACTTGATTGGTGGTTCTTCATTGGACTGCCGATCCAATCGCTCGCGTCGGAACGAGACAACATGCCCAGTCGGGAATGCCTCGCCCGACTAAGTAATTTTCATACCTTGGAATGACCAGCTAGTCGTTGGTCAGTCGTAAGGTTGGAGGCACTGTGAAAAAACTATCCCGCAGCGCAGGCTTCTACGTTGTTTTGGCCCTTCTCGTACTCGTTGCCGCATCAAAAGTGTTGGCACCGGGTTCTGATAGCCAAAAACTGAAGCTGAGCGAGTTCGAAACCAAGATCGCCGCCGGTCAGGTCAAATCAGCAAAAATCGCCACCAGGTCAAATGCCGTGACCGGCGAACTGGTTGCTAAAGACGGCAAAGTCGCGCAAAAGTACCGGGTTTCCTATCCGGGCGAGTACGAAGACGAACTCACTACTGAGCTCAAAGATAAAAAGGTCTCCTACGAGGTCAACACTGAGACCGAGTCGATCTGGGTGTCGCTGGCCTTCCAGTTCTTGCCCATCATTTTGCTCATTGGCGCCTTCTTCTGGCTCATGAACTCCATGCAAGGTGGCGGTTCCAAGGTCATGCAGTTCGGCAAGTCCAAGGCCAAAATGCAGGGCAAAGACGCCATCAAAGTCACCTTTGCCGATGTTGCCGGTTGCGACGAAGCCATAGAAGAACTGCACGAAATCAAAGAGTTCCTCGAAAACCCGGCGAAGTTTCATGCCATCGGCGCGAAGATCCCGAAAGGGGTCTTGCTCGCAGGCCCTCCAGGAACAGGTAAAACCTTGCTGGCCAAGGCGGTTGCTGGTGAAGCTGGCGTACCGTTCTTCTCCATCTCCGGTTCGGATTTCGTGGAGATGTTCGTAGGCGTTGGCGCCTCCCGTGTTCGTGACCTTTTTGAGCAGGCCAAGGCCAATGCTCCTGCGATTATTTTCGTCGATGAAATCGATGCTGTAGGTCGCCACCGTGGCGCAGGCATGGGTGGTGGAAACGATGAGCGCGAACAAACGCTGAACCAGATGCTCGTCGAGATGGATGGCTTCGAAGCCCGCACCGGCGTGATCATGATTGCTGCCACCAACCGCCCCGATATTTTGGATCCGGCTTTGCTCCGTCCAGGCCGCTTCGATCGCCAAATCATGGTTGACCGTCCCGATCTTGAAGGTCGCAAGGCCGTGTTCCGGGTACACGCCAAGGGCAAGCCGTTGGCTCCCGACGTTGATCTCGACGTGATGGCTCGCCGCACCCCGGGTTACACCGGTGCCGATATCGCCAACCTTTTGAACGAAGCTGCACTGTTGGCGGCCCGTCAGAACAAAACGATCATCAACATGGCCGACATGGAAAATGCTTCCGATCGAGTCATGGCAGGACCAGAGCGTAAGGGTCGAGTCATGAGCGAAAAGGAACGTTGGATCACCGCCTACCACGAGGGTGGACACGCGCTTGTTGGACACGTACTCCCCAATTGCAATCCCATCCACAAGGTGACGATCATTCCCCGTGGCCGGGCTCTTGGGCTCACTATGTCACTGCCGACGGAGGACCGCTACAATTACTCCCGTTCCATGTTGCGTGATGAACTGGGCATGTTGCTGGGTGGCCGCACCGCTGAAGAAATCGTTTACGACGAAATCACCACCGGCGCTTCCAACGACATCGAGCGAGCTACCGCAATCGCTCGGTCCATGGTTACTGAATACGGCATGAGCGATTTGCTTGGGCCTCAGCAACTTGGCGAGAAGAACGGCGAAGTGTTTATGGGCCGCGATTTTGGTCGCACCGCCACCTACTCCGAAGATGTCGCCTCCATGATTGACGGTGAAGTTCGTAAGTTCATCGATACTGCACACGCCACGGCATTCGAGATTCTCGTTACCCATCGTGATGTGCTTGATGCTTTCGCCAAAGCGCTGATGGAGAAAGAAACCCTCGACAAGGCCGACATCGAAGAGTTGTTCAAGACGCTTCCCAAATGGACAAAGCCCCCTGACAAAGCACAACGTCCTGAGCCCGCATTCATCGACCCAACTCCAATTGGTGTTGCCTCGCCTGAAGCTGTTGAGGTTGCTCGTCGTGCGTCAGCGTTCTCCAAGGTCCGTAACAAGGCCGGCCGGGCTATCAAGGGCGCCAAGGATGGCTTTCGCGACGATGAGGGTTCCCGAGGTCCCCGTCTTCCGGTCCTCAAGCCCGCACCTGGCCCAACCGCCACCTGATCGCTCGGTCCCACGTTTTAAAGGCCCTCGGTTTACCCCGAGGGCCTTTTTGCATTTCACGATCCCCGCACTCCGGTTCGCTGGGCTGTGAAGGCTGATGAGAAGCTTTGTCTATGCAAGATTCTGCGGCACGGCCAGGGCTATTTGTCGATGTTCGCCGACCGCACGACGAGGCAGGGAACTTAATCGAGACGGAAAACCCATGTTTGGTGTTCATCCATGGCGCAATGGATCGATCCACCAGCTTCGCCCGGCTTCGACGCTGCTTCCCTGAGTTCATCACCGTCGCTTACGACCGACGAGGTTACGCAAAATCCCTTGATGTGCCAGCCGCTACCAGTTTCGTTGAGCACGTAAACGATCTCGAAGGCATCCTTGAACAGCTTGCGGCGGGTGTGACTGGCGTTGAAGGCCCCAATCCTGCTGTACTCGTCGGCCACAGTTACGGCGGGGTTGTCGCCCTGGCGGTCGCTGCCAAACGTCCTAAGTTGGTTCGGGCCCTTATGGTGTTTGAGGCACCAATGCCCTGGACCGATTGGTGGCCGGGTAACGCCGGGGGAAGCACCATCGCCGCAGGTGCCGCAGGTGGGCCCGAAGCAGCCGCCGAATCGTTTATGCGTCGCATCGTTGGTGACGAGATTTGGGAACGGCTGGGCGACAAAACTCGAGCCGAGCGTAGAGCCGAAGGAAGTGCACTGCTGCAGGATCTAGGCGGCCTCAGGGAAGGTGGCAGTCCGTACGATGTGAACCGAGTCCTGTGCCCTGTAGTTGTTGGACATGGCGAGAGATCCCAACCACACCAGCAAAAAAGTTCGCAACAGCTACACGCCGATTTAGTGGCCGCTCACCCAGCATTGGCCGCTCAGTTCGTGCTCACCGTCGTACCCGAAGCTACTCATGGCGCCCATTCCAGCGCTGCGCCCCAATTCGCCGAACTGGTCCGTCACGCCATTTCTCTGAGCCCGGCCGTAATCTAAAAACACCACCGACAGAATCTAGAAACACCAGTGACAGTCGACCAAACAAACCCAACCCCCTGTTGGGTGTTGTCGCCGGCTGTTTTTTCACAGGCTTCTGACTCAAGAACGCCACAGTTGGCAAACAAAAGCGCAAGAATCGCGATTTCTGGCCTCAACCACACCCTTACGTCGAGCAGAGCCGATACCATTTTTCTTCGTGCTTACGTTCTCCTGTCATGGACCTCAACGGTTCGCTTTGGCAGGTAGCGGAGTTGCCGTTTTCCAGTCGGCTGCGATGGCTGGCTCAACTCGACCTAGGGCTGCAAAGGTGACGGGATGAAGGGCAAATGGTCAAAGGGCATTGAGCCTCGCAATTTTTGCTGGATCATCAAAGATTCCGTCGCTATTTGCGAACGCCCTGGGGGTCACACGGCGAATCACCGCAGAGTTCGCCGTCACGAAGAAGTGATTTGGAT
>JAYUVJ010000221.1:0-4855 GCA_043754155.1 Acidimicrobiia bacterium | reverse complement strand
AACTGCCTGATCGGTGCGAATGCTGGCATTGGTATTCAATTGGGTGATGAGTGCGTAGTCGAGGCGGGTTGCTACATCACCGCTGGCACGCTCGTGAAGCTTCCCGACGGTTCGGTGGTCAAAGCCCGTGAACTCTCGGGTGCATCGAACCTGTTGTTTCGCCGTCACTCGCAAACGGGTGCAATCGAAGCTGTTGCCAACAAAGCCGCCTGGACTGGGCTCAACGCCGCTCTTCACAAGAATTAGCGAAAGGACAGCACTTCAATTGGGGGTGTTTCCGACCGCTAACCAGCAATGCTGCGGATCAGATCGAATCCCCACTAGTGATGTCTGCGAACAAACGCCGGCCGATTTCTGAAAGCGCCCAACCGTTCCTGACAAAATACGGTTCGAATTTGGAACAGACTGGAGCATGTCAGAAATTGTTCTAGAGACCTTCGAGTTGGGCTTTCAATGGCCCACGATTGATCCGTTCTTGTTCTGCGTCCATCACGACGACGATTACCCCGAGGGCAACGTGGTCTTTGGACCGGATCCGGCGAATTTTGTCGGACGCGATATGGGTAGTGATTTCGCTAGGATCGATGGTTGGCGTATGTACCACGGCGATACCGTGCCAGGGTTTCCGCAGCACCCCCATCGAGGTTTTGAAACCCTAACGATTGTCCGTGAAGGGCTTTGTGACCACTCCGATTCTCTTGGCGCCAAAGCGCGGTTCGGCTCAGGTGACGCGCAGTGGATCACGGCAGGCAAAGGAATTGTCCATTCGGAAATGTTTCCAATGTTGCGTGCTGATGCTCGTAATCCTTTGGAGTTGTTTCAGATTTGGGTGAATCTGCCTGCCCGTTCGAAGATGGTTGATCCGCATTTCACCATGTTGTGGGCCGCAGATCAGCCGGTGTTGAACTTTGCTGATGACGACGGGCTGGCAACAAAAGTGACCGTAGTCGCTGGTGTGCTCAACGGATCGGCAGCTCCAACTCCTCCGCCAAATTCTTGGGCTTCCCAGGAAGGGTCAGACATAAGTGTGCTTTTGATTGAGCTTGCACCAAATGCCACATGGACACTTCCAAAAGCCCTAGGCGCACAGACGATTCGAATGGCGTATTTCTACGAGGGTTCGTCGGTAGTGGTGGGCGGTACGAAGTTGTCGGCAAATACCGGTGCTCGGGTTAGTTGCGATGTGGATACTGAGTTGCGGGCCGGGGACGATGGTGCGTCGATCTTGATTCTGCAAGGAACACCGATTGCTGAACCGGTGGCCCAGCACGGTCCGTTCGTGATGAACACCCGAGCAGAGATTGCTCAAGCGTTTGAGGATTACCAGCGGACCCGTTTTGGTGGATGGCCCTGGCCCGCAGATGATCCCAACCATGGCGCCGATCCCGCCCGATTTGCGGTCTACCCCAATGGCTCAGAAGAGCGTCCCGCCGCAGTCGGCTGAACAAAGCCACTGTTTCATTCCGCGGTCACAATTGATGATTG
Source organism: Acidimicrobiia bacterium (assembly GCA_043754155.1). Classification (GTDB taxonomy): domain Bacteria; phylum Actinomycetota; class Acidimicrobiia; order Acidimicrobiales; family JANYDT01; genus JANMZO01. The sequence goes on along the minus strand of JAYUVJ010000221.1, from coordinate 3,370 downwards.
CTTGCCAACTTTGAGGATGAGAGCACAAAAAACTCACGATTTCGGTGAGAGGATGGGTTGATGAGTGAGAGCGTTCAGCCTGCTGTCGAAGGATTTCGTCAGGCCCGGTTTGTGGCACCCCTGGGGGCGACCACGATTCTGCTGGTTCGTCATGGAGAGTCTGCGGCCGCCGTTGCTGGGATGCCGTTTCCCTTGAAGGATGGACATGGCGATCCGACGTTGCATCCTGCGGGGGTCGATCAGGCCCAACGTGTGGGGGAGCGTCTGCAAAGTGAACGGATCGATGCGATCTATGTGAGCTCACTTATCCGGACGCATCAAACGGCGGCCCCTCTTGCCGCAGCGACTGGTATGACTCCGGTTGAATATCCCGATCTGCGCGAAGTGTTTCTCGGTGATTGGGAAGGCGGGTTACTCCGGGTCAAAGCCGCAGCGCAAGATCCCATATATCTTCGTATGCGCGCAGAGGAACGTTGGGATGTGATTCCTGGTGCAGAAACTTCTGCTCAACTCTCGGCCCGTCTCTGGGGTGCACTAGACAAGATCGTGGTAGACCACGGCGACGGTCGGGTGGCTGTCTTTATCCACGGAGCTGCGATCGGCCAAATCCTTTGTGACATCACCGGAGCAAAAAACAGCTTTGCCTTCTCGGGGGCGGACAACGGATCAATCTCTGAATTCGTGGTTGAGGGAACCACTAAAACTCTCCGTCGGTTTAACGACACCGCCCACCTGTAATCAACTTTTTCCCTGCGTCTATGCGACGGGTTTCCAAAGGAGCTCAGCACGGTTTTGGTGGCCGGTAATTAGGCCTACGTAGAAGGGCCAGAGTTCTCGGGGGAGATCGTGGCCCATGTCTTTGACTAGGACAAGCGTGGAACCGGGGATGAGTTCAGCGGTGCGTTCCCCGCCGGAGGGGGTTATGAGCGTGTCGTCGAGGCCGTGCAAAACCAGTGTCGGAACACAGAGTTGAGCAAGCGCCTCCTCACGGGGACCCTCGGCCATGATGGCGGCATATTGGCGTGCGTTTCCATCGGGATGAAAGGCACGATCGCGATCACGGCCGAGGCGTTGCTTTTCCCAGTCAAGATCGAAGAACTTCTTTGACGACCAAATTGCTCGGTCGTGTGCGCTTTGCTCAATGTAGGTAGTGCGATCCTCGGCAGCGGGGCGAAGCAACGCAGTAATAGCTTCAGCGGTAGAGGCACCGAACTCCCGGTTGCCTGTGTTGCTCATCACCGACGTGAGGCTTCGCACCTGGCCAGAATGATTGATGGCCATGCGCTGCACGAGCATTCCACCCATGGACATGCCGAAGATATGAGCCGATTCAATGCCAAGTGCACGTATGAGTTCCATTCCGTCGGCTGCCATATCCGAGATTGAATACGGGGTGGTCGAGGGGTCAATCCCATCAAACCAGGTGGACATACCAACGTCGCGATTGTCGTAGCGAATTACGTAACGGCCAGCGGCGGCGAATGCCTCGCAAAGGCCCTTTTCAATTCCAGTGAGCTGGGAGGTGAAACCATTTACCATCAACATCGGGACGCCATCGGGCAATCCAAAGGTTTCGTATTCGATGTCTATGTTGTTTGCGTGGATGCGAGGCATTAACAGAGTATGCCGAAGAACCTCGCATCCCGCCAAACCCGGGGTTTCTTACAACCGTGTTGCCCTACGCCCTATCCGCGCAAGCTGTTGGGTGCACCGTAGGCGTTCATCACGAACCAAACATTGCCTACCCATTGCCCGAGCACATCGCCAGCCTTTGCATCGCGGAACCAGTAGTAGAGGGGCCACCCGCTGTAGGTCACTTGGCGGGAACCGTTTTCACGCATAGCAACTCCGAGGAGCGAACGGCGTAAATCACCCGTGAGGGCAACATCGGCGAGGGTGTCATCCTTCCCCAACATGACTGGCGGCCAAGCGGTAAGGCAGGCTGCTTCGCAGTTGCTTACATTACGGGCATCGGGGGTGAACATGTAGAGGCTGAGTCCCTTGTCATCAACGATGATGTTCCCAAACTTTGAGGAAGCGACGCCCAGGGTGATTGAAGGCTTCCTTGCTGGTGCTGGTGCTGGTGCTGGTGCTGGTGCTGGTGCGGTGGTCTGGGCTCCAGATGGAGCCACTCCGAACATGATAGGCACACTTAGTGTTGTAAGGGCTAGAGCCACGAGGGCTTTTCGGGCTTGTGAAATCATGTGGTCTCCTATGCAGTGGTCTACGCCAATTCGTTGACCGCAAGGTTCCTACGTTTGGCACGCCTGGTGTGTTTAACGATCGGGCAAATTTGGATCAAGTTTCTCTGGCGTGTTCTCTGGCGTGTTCTCTGTGGGTGAAAGCTGTGGACCGTGAAACGGAATTTGGCGAATTGTTCAACGGCGGGCCAGATCGATCCGTATTCCATTTTGCAGTGTGTCACCGGAGTCAGTGCGTCACCGGAACTGGCAGGACAACACCTTCTTTCGGGGAGGCTCAGGGTGTAAGTTCATCTTGCCCGCCGGATCCCACAGTCTTCATCCGTGAATAGCCGACGAATCCCCAGAATCGAATTCCATGTCCAAGAACGATGCCTTCAGTACGTCAGAGCCTCCTGGCTCCGCGTCTGTTGACTCTTTGCGTTCGATCCAGCGCGAGAGTGTCCATGGACAAAAACCAAGTGTTACACCTGCCACTGATATAGCAAGTTTCTATGATGCGCACGGAGCAGAGCTGTACCGGTTCAGCCATCGAATGCTCCAGGACCGTCATCGAGCGGAAGAAGCCGTGCAAGATACTTTTGTTCGTGCATGGAAACATTCCGATAAGTGGGACGGGGCTCTGGGTTCACAGCGGACCTGGTTGTTCTCAATCGCCCATAACGTTTGTATAGATGCGATCCGCGCCCGGAGTTCTCGGCCAGCGTTGGCTCACCAAGGTTTAGAAAACGCCGAAACAACAGAACCGTCGCTTGAATCTGCGATGGATTCTTGGTTGGTGGAAGAAGCGCTTCGCCGGATTCGAGAAGATCAAAGAGTAGCGATCGTAGAAACCTATTTGAAGGGGAAAACGTATAGTGAAGTTGCTGCGGCTACGGGTGCCAACGAGGCCACCCTACGAAGCCGTGTCTTCTACGGCCTAAAGGCATTGAGGCTTGCTTTGGAAGAACTGGGGTGGACGCCATGACGGATCGAATTAACCAAATTGATCGAACTGATCGCATCGAACGGTGTGCCTACCAGCTTGATGCCGGTGCGTTCATGATGGATGGTTTGGGTGTTGAAGAGCATCAGGACTTCGCATCACACCTCGTTGACTGTGATCGTTGCAATGCTGACATCGCTGAGATGTTGCCAGTGCTTGCCCTGCTTGATTCGTCCCGCGTTGC
>JAYUVJ010000220.1:0-10436 GCA_043754155.1 Acidimicrobiia bacterium | reverse complement strand
CGGTTCGTGATTGGCGGTGGGAGTTTGGCAAACAATGCCATCCTGCGTTCCGAGGATGGAATCTGGACGATTCAAGGTGACCCTACCGAGGCGGCTTTTTTGGTAGCTGAGGGAAAGATTGGTTCCGCCGAGCAGCGTCGAGAACGTTTTACGCGTGTTGGTGAAATCCCGTTTACTTCTGAACGCAAGCTTATGACCACTTTTGAGGCTGATGTCGAGCGGGAAGGAAGGATTTCGATTGTTACGAAGGGGGCTCCTGGAGCGTTGTTAGAACGTTGCAATCAGGAGCGCGTCGGTGGAGAAATACGTACGCTTACAGATGAGCGAAGAGCAGATCTGCGTTCTGCAGTGGACCGCTTGGCTGACATGGCTCTTCGGACGCTCGCGGTCGCGTACCGACCCCTACCTCATACAGATCCGCCTTCGGTCGAGGATTACACGGAGAATGATCTCGTGTACCTCGGTATGGTTGGTATTTTGGATCCTCCTCGACCTGAAGCAAAAATCGCCATCGCTGAAGCACTGGCCGCGGGTCTGCGTATTGTCATGATGACAGGGGACCACCCTCGGACGGCTGCAAGAATCGGCCGCGATCTGGAGATCGTGTCCAATGACTCCCCGGCGTCACGAACTGGCCAGGTGTTAAGCGGGGTCGAAATTGAGGCGCTTAGCGATGAGGCACTGAAGGTCGCTTCGAGGACCGCGGCAATTTATGCGCGAGTGACCCCAGAACAAAAACTACGGATTGTCAACGCGCTCAAGGCTGATGGAAACATCGTAGCTATGACCGGTGACGGCGTGAATGATGCACCCGCCCTGAAATCTGCGCACATAGGAGTAGCGATGGGAATCGCTGGAACAGACGTGACCAAGGAGGCTGCCGATTTAGTCCTGGCGGATGACAATTTCTCCACGATTATCGCTGCCATACGGGAGGGAAGAGCGATATTTGCGAACATTCGCAAGTTCCTCCGCTTTATGCTCTCGTCAAATATCGGCGAGGTATTCGCTACCTTCTTCGGGGTGTTGTTCGCAGGTTTGCTGGGCCTAAAAGATGCCGGTGCCACCGTAGCTATGCCGCTGCTGGCGACGCAGATTTTATGGATCAATCTGCTTACTGATACCGCCCCCGCCTTAGCAATGGGTTTTGACCCTGCCCCCGACGACGTGATGTTGCGCAAACCACGGAAAATGACGGATCGAGTTATCGACGGGCGAATGTGGGTCGGCATTGTGTGGGTTGGATTGGTGATGGCCACGGTAACGCTGGCGGCACTCGATCTGCGCCTTGCTGGCGGCGTGCTTGGTGGAACTGGTGACTTGGAGAAAGCTCGCACGATGGCATTCACCACCCTCGTGCTTTGTCAACTCTTTAATGCACTTAACGCTCGATCGGATCGGAAAAGTGCCTTCCATAGGTTGTTTACGAATCCACTGCTTTGGGGCGCCATCGCCACTTCGGTTTTGTTGCAGGTGGCAGTGGTGCATCTGTCGTTTCTTAACCGTGCCTTCGACACCACTCCCCTGAACGCTCGTGACTGGCTGCTTTGCGTGGGCCTGGCGAGTGTGGTCCTTTGGGCCAATGAAGTCAAAAAAGTGGTCCAGCGAATGTTCGACAAGAAATAGGGTGAAAAAAGAACTTGGTCTCGGTGACAAACTAGGGCCGAGCGAGCTCTCGAAGTTGCCGTGCCTTGTTCTGCGAATGCGCAGGGCTACGGACGGCGATAAGTGTGCATAGGTAACTGGCAAGCGTCGAAGTATTGCTCGCACAATGTTTGCCAGGTCAAATTCCAGGGTAGAGATTGCATAACGCCAACTTGGCGCCGCAGGTTCTGAGTTCCCCGGCGAGCGTTGGAGAGCTTTGAAGATCAGAAAGCTGTTGGCCATGAACGAAAGCGCTACCTCGGTCACGACAAGTACATCCGGCTCCCGGAGCCTCAAGCTTTCTCGGTGTAATGAGGTAGGGAATTGGAGTGGAAAGGTTCGGAAGCTACGGCTGGTGACGGTTTTGGCGCTGTTAATTGGTGCCGTTGGAATGGGCATGGCTGTTCCGGCTTCCGCCGTTACAAGGAGCGTGTCCATTCAGGTGCTCCCAACGCAATCGGTGTCGCCAGGTGGAACTGCGAAATACCCATTCGTTGTTCGATCCCGAGGAGCCGTAGGGTCGGTCACGATCAGCGTCAGCGGTGAGCCCGCCGGCGCTTCCACCGTGATCAACAGTGGCGGCAATGGGCTCTATGAGCTGTTGGTCAGCGTTCCGGCAAATGCGGCGCCAAGTCTCTCGACATTGGTTATTCGGACCCGATCCCGGGCGGCAAGCAGATCGGCGTCGGTCTATTTGGAGGTCCGAGCAGCATCGGCGATTCCACCGGTCGTGACCATCCCGTCACCAGTAGTAAGTGCACCGACTACAGTTTCACCTCCAATTATCTCGACGGCCTTTAGTATTCGTGCAGACAATCCCGAGCTCACCGTTGCTTCGGGTGTCACTGCGTCATTTGGAATATCGGTAGACCGATCTATTGGTTTTGCCGGCGAACTTGTTTTTAGTGCAACAGGATTTCCAGCCGGGGTGAGTGCAAATTTCGCTCCTAACCCCACACGAGGTGGAACCGTACTGTACGCGACAGCTTCGCGGAGCGTGCCCGACGGCCGTTATGCCATCACTATTAGAGCGGCCGCTGATGCACAAAATGTAAAGTTCACCAGCGCTGTCCTGAACATACAAAACGTTGCCGACTTTGCGTTGGAAGTCCCCCCGAGCGCCAACATTGCCGTGGGCGGAAATGCCAGTGTGCTAATTGGCTTCAGGATTGTTGGTTCCACCGCACCAACAGTTGCGCTGGGAGTGAGCGGACTACCAACGGGAGTTTCGGTGAGCTTCGTGCCAAATCCCACTTTCGGTAATTCGACCCTTGATTTCACCGCCGCAAATAATGCTTCCCCCGGCGCCTACGCGATTGTAATCGTCGGCTTTTCCGGTGGGATAAGCCATACGTACCCAATGACGCTGAACATAACTGGAGGAACCGCTGGTGGATTTGGGTTGAGTGTTTCTCCATCTTCACTTTCATCCGGTCGTGGGTCGACGGCGTCGTTCTCGCTTCTTCTTGCTCCCACAGGTGGATTTTCCGCTGATATCAGCTGGACAGTTTCGGGGCTTCCCGCCGGACCAACCGTTTCTATAAGTGGCACGAGGCCTAACTACGTGGTCGCAATCAACGTCCCAACATCTACAACGCCAGGAACCTACGTCCTCATAGTAACTGGCACCTCGGGTTCGCTTATCGCCAGCGTCTCGGTAACCCTTGTCATCGTATGATCACGTGCGGGTATTTAATGCAGTAGAAGACCAACAGCTGTAGTATTCCCTGCAGTTGTAGGGGCAACCCATACTGAGCACAGGAGGGGCGCTTGCGCCGCTTTCGGAGTTGGCCCACCTGAACCTAGTGGGACGGAACAGGAAATCCTCGAAGGACATCAAGAATCGCGTCGACCGTTGAAATTGCAACGCAAACAGATGTGTCCGCTGCGCCGTAGTAAAGGCGAAGTTCTCCCGTCGAGGTAACAACAGCTCCGCAAGGAAACACCACGTTGGGAACATCACCAACGCGTTCGTAATGAGCTTCAGGGCTGAGTAGCCAGTGATCGGTTCTTTGGAGAACTTTTGTCGGATTCTCAAGATCAAGCAAAGCCGCTCCGACACGGTAAATGGGTCCCGCAACAGCTTGCTTGACCCCGTGGTAGATGATCAGCCAGCCGTTATCGGTTTCAATTGGTGGAGGTCCTACTCCTATTCGGGTGGCATCCCACCAAGCTCCAGTGCGGCAGTTAATCACTGGTTCAGGCGCACGCCAACTGATTAGATCCGTTGAACGCGAAAGCCAAACGTCGGCTGTATTTCCAGTGACAGTCACGGGGCGATGAAGCAAAACCCAACTGCCGTTAATACGTCGCGGAAACAGAGAGGCGTTCTTATCCTCCGGTGGCATCACCATCCCAAGATGTTCGAAATTTTCAAAATCGGTAGTGAGGGAGAGATGCACCGCAGGACCCGAGGGGCCGTATGCGGTGCAGGTAACCACAAACCGATCTAGTTCTTGCACCCATACACTTCGTGCATCTTCGAAACCCCAAAGCGCGTTATGGTCCCCTTCGATCGGGCTCATGGCTGGCACAGGATCAATTTTCCACTCTGAGAAGCCGTCGTGGGACCTGGCGACATGAATATGGGAGAGGCCGCGGCGGTCCTCAACGCGCACCATTAGGACCGTGGTGTCTCCAAGCAAGGCGGCCGCTGGATTAAAGACAACATTGACAGAATCAGGCCAATGATCAGCAGTCAGAATTGGATTGTTCGGATACCGTGAAAAAACCGTGGGCGGCGAGCCGTAGGTCATGAGACCCTGAGGGCGTCGAGTTCATTACGTTGCGAGATGGCAATGCTCCGGAGCTCTCCCACCAAATCTGCGTGATCGCACGGTACTGGGGTAAAGCACTCCACGTGCACGCGCCCGTCCCGCAAGTCAATGACCTGGACCGACCGATCCGTCTTGGATGTAAATGGTAGCCAGGTCTCTTTCTGGGGCAGTGAATCCAGCACGATGGTTGTTCGAACACCTGTACACATGGAAAACTCCTTCTCGCCTGGGCGGGAGCCCGAGAACGCAAGTGCAGTACCCAATCCGGAGCAGTCTAAACATCGAAAAGAGAAATTCTTTAGCGCTCCGTCGTGTTTCTTCGTGGTTCTCCGACATTGGTGTTGCTCCATGCGGGGCATCTCGGTGTTGCTCCATGCGGGACATCTCCAAATTGTCACGTTGTTAGTTTGATCGCCGAACAGGATCCATCGGAGGTTGAGTGTTTGAGGTTGAGTGTTTAAAATGCCGGGAACTGGGTATGAAAACCTCTCGATAGGAGGAAACACTTTGCTTACTAAGAAAGAAAAGGATCGGTTGCCGGGGACTTTGAAGCGGTCACCGGAAAAGGCTCAGGATACGTATATGCACACGTTGGAATCGGCCGAGGAGGTGCACGGAGACGGGGAGGCTGCACACCGAATTGCCTTTGGTTCCTTGAAGCACTCGTTCGAGAAAGTTGGCGATCATTGGGAGGCCAAGGAGGAACGGGGGCCCAGCGACGAACAAGACGCAAAACGCGGTGCCGAAGCTCTTTCAAGCACAACGCCAACGGCTGGAGGGGTAAATGCCAACGCGTCGAAGGCTCACCTTCTCGATACTGCCCGTCGCCTCTCGGTTCGTGGTCGGTCACGAATGACCAAAGATGAACTTATAACCGCAATTGATCGGGCAAACCGCACTGCGACAGCAAAGGCGGCACGCGGAGCCGACGCTCTAAATCCTTTGCCAGACTTGGGTGGCGGGCAGGCATGAAACGGAAAGTGATTGCGTTTGATCTCGATGGCACCTTGGCGGTAACGAAGTCACCAATATCCGAGGCGATGGCAGGACTGTTATGCGATCTGCTGTCGCTCTACGAGGTGTGCGTGATCTCGGGTGGTGCATTCGAACAGTTCAGATCGCAAATCATTGAGCGGCTTGACGCCAGTCCCGAGCAGCTAGGCAAACTCCATATGATGCCGACATCGGGCACAAAATACCTTCGTTTCGATGTGCATTTCGGAGACTGGGTAACGGTGTATTCGGAGGATTTACCGCCCGAGACCCGAGCCCGTATCGTTGAGGTACTCACCGCTGGCGCCAAGACGCTCGGCTACTGGGAGCTCGAACCATCGGGGCCGATAATCGAAGACCGCGGCTCGCAAGTTACGTTCTCTGCCCTTGGACAGCACGCGCCACCTGAGAAGAAGTATGCCTGGGATCCTGACGGGCTAAAGAAGCGATCGTTACGCGACCTCGCTGCTCAGCAATTGCCCGACCTCGAAGTGCACCTTGGCGGAACGACGTCAGTAGACGTAACAAATACGGGAATCGACAAAGCTTACGGAATGAGAAAATTGATGGCCAGTGCTGGTCTTTCGACCGACGACATTCTCTTTTTTGGCGACCAACTCGATGTCGGCGGCAACGACTATCCCGTGAAGTCTGTAGGAATCGAAACGATCTCTGTCCGGAGCCCCGAGGAGACAGCTGTTGCTATTCACGCGATTGTTGCGGCTTCTTAGTGTCGGGATAATTGTCGTTCTACGAAGTTGATTGATAATGAGGCGAATCCCAACGTTTGCCAGGATTTGCTAACCAGTTGCCAGGGCTTGCTAACCAGGTGAGGAGAGCGCAAGATCGCGGTACTGGTTTGGAAACCTTGGCGTTGGATGTTTCAGGATCGACCGAGTGGGTACAGGATTCTGAAACTAGGAACGGAACTTTATGAGCCCTCTTTGCTGCAACCCCGAACATGCGACGGTTGCCCTTCTTCCGGCGGAGGACATCGTTATCCTCGCGCCCGGCACGCTGTGGCAGATCCCATGGGAACTTATGATGTTGGGCCCGTTTGTAAGTTGCGGTCTGGTCGATGGAGCGCAGATTCGACATGTCACGGTATCGCTGATGATGGCGAGTGCGGTTCGTCATGGCTCAACTCCCGATGCGGCCTTAGTGCCTGCGGACTATCCGCAGTTGCCGGTTTTTGTGGCTGAGACGACGGTGTTCGAGGCGGCAGTTGCTGTTGTGGAGACAGGTTGGGAACTGGCGGTTGTAATGGACGAGGACCCTAGGGTTATAACCGCTCGAAGCGTCTATTACTCACTGGTTTCCCCAAAAAAAGTAGTTGAGCCCAAACCACCAAAGCTTTGCACTCGCCCGTCATCTTCACGCTTAAGGAGTAACCATAAACGAATCCAGTACAGTCGGCCATGAACGACGAGAGGGGTTCGCACGGCTTGGTCGCGCCTCGTCAACCCAACACCAGAACTCCATGCAACGTGCGCCAGGTACTAACAAAGATTTCGTGCGTCAGGTACTGACAAAGATTCACCGTAGCTACGACCGCCACTTGGCGTGCGACGAACCGCTGACAAAGTGTGGTTGCATCTTGCTCGTCGGCTTACGAACCTTGATCGGATAGTTGAACGCCCACTCCTGCGATAGAAACCAGTTCGTCCAAGGTTACGTTTCGTACTACGAAGGTAACAACTTCCTCTATAGCGATGCTTTTTGACTTGCGTTTGGTTGCTCTAGTCACGATGTCCTCACTTGGTCCTTGTGCAGGTGCACTCGGGGGGACTACCCGTTTCGTTGCCTTTCAAACACTGAAAAGCAATATTTCTTTAGCCGATTGTGGTCTGTTCTTGTGAGCGCTACCTGTACCGCAAAGATCGCAATTTCTCTCATTCCGAATCTAGAGGTTTTACCTTTGGGCCAAATTGTGATGTTTGAAGGCGAGCAAGCCGGGTAGGAGTGAGCAATGAGAAAAGCCGCAATCCTTGGAAATCTTGTTGTTGCGTTGTACCTGTCGTCGATGGGCGTGGCCCAGTTGCTCGGCCAAGATACGGGTTCGAATGTAGTTCCGGCAATACTCGTAGCACTGGTGGTAATAGCACGCGTACTTACTGAAGTGCGATTGGCGGACTAAGGTAACGGTTCTGGAACTGTTCGATCTGCGGCGAATTTGCAATGGATGGAATTCGAACTTGACCCTAAACTCTAAGTTCTGCGGCAGTCAACTCGAAGGCTCTGTGGGAAGTGCTTTTCCGGCGGGTGTTCGGCGGTACGTGGCAAGTCGCCAACCGGCTTCGATTATCGCTACGGCAGCGGCTGCCAATACCAGTGACGTGGCGAGAACGGGCAGGGGAGGGAAGTCAAACTTCCAGAACTCTTGTGCCTGAGGGAGGAGGAACGATCCAACGCCAGCTGCGGCCATCGTAAGAAGCAGCGCATCTCGTCGTTTCGTGAGCGGGCGGGCTAGCACCGAGACGATCCAGAGCCCCACCAACCCAAGAACGAGTGTGGCAGAGGTGCGGGCCTGTTCGGCGTTGACCTTCTGGGCGTTGAGCGCAACCGTGTAAGCGGCAAACGTGGCAACCGCAGCTGTAAGCCCCGCGGGGATGGAAAACTCAGCTACACGCACCAAGAAGCCAGGTTTCGTTGGCGGAGCCTCGGGCGCGAATGCAAGAAAGAATCCTGGAATCCCAATGGTAAGTGCACTCACTAATGTGAGTTGTCGGGGTAAGAACGGGAATGGAACGCGGGCGACACCGGTCGCGAGCGCCAGAATCGATGCATACATAGTTTTTGTCAGGAACAGCTTCGCCACTCGCTCCACATTTGCTATTACTCGGCGCCCCTCAGCAACTACGCTCGGAAGACTGGCGAAGCCACCGTCGATGAGTACTAACTGGCCAACGGCTCGGGTTGCTTCACTTCCAGAACCCATAGCGATGGCAAGGTCTGCATCTTTTAGTGCCAAGGCATCGTTAACCCCATCCCCCGTCATAGCTACCGTTTTGTGTTGCTCTTTCAGCGATTGCACCATGATGCGCTTCTGTTGAGGCGAGGATCGCCCTATGACCTTCGCCGCTGAAATCATTGTGGCCACCGATTGGTCATCGGTGAGAGTGCGCGCATCAACGATCGCGTGTGGACCATCGAGCCCGTCCATTCCTGCGGCTCGTGCAATTGCCGCCACGGTATTCGGATTGTCACCGGAAATGATTTTGATCTCTACATGTTGTGCCGCAAAGTACTTGAGGGTCTTAGACGCGTCGGGTCGAATACGCTCGGTGAGTGTCACCATCGCACTGGCCCGTAACTCGCTAGGTAGGCTCTCGCCGGCCATGGCCATTGAAGCCTTGGCAAGAACGAGCACCCTTTTCCCTAGATCAGCCTGTTCTTTAACGCTCGCCAGAGCGGCGTCGTTTTCGCCTCCGCTTGATGAGAGCACGATTTCTGGAGCCCCCATAATCCAAGAGGTAGTTCCACTTGATCGTCCCTGTTCTCCAATGGTGAGTCCAGCCCATTTTCGAGCCGAGGAAAACGGAATGAAGGTTTGAATGCTTGTGTCAGAAGCGGCGCCCTCGACGTATTCGCGGATTGCTTTTGCCGTGGGGTTGACCGCCTCACTAGTAAGCGCGCGTAGCATGGTTCGGCAAAGATCAAGAGAGGAATCGTTAAACGGAGTGATTGAGTCAACAACCGGCGCACCTTCAGTAAGCGTGCCGGTCTTGTCAAAACACATTGTGTCCACTCGCGCCAGTCCTTCTACGGCGCCCAGCTCTTTAACTAAAACGCCTTGTTTACCAAGTCGAATCACACCAAGGGCCAAAGTCATTGAGGTGAGGAGCACAAAACCCTCTGGCACCATTTCGACCACACCGGTCGCAGAACCAAAAATCGCGCTGCGCCACGTCTCACCGCCAAGTCGTTGACCGATCAACAGTGCCGCAGCGATTGGCCCGATGCCCCAAGTGACTATACGCAGCACTGAATCGGTGGCTTGCCGTAATTCTGAGGTGATCGGAGCAAACTTGCGGGCCTCCGAGGCAAGCGAATTGGCGAAAGCGTTGTTCCCGACCTTTTCTGCCTGGAACCACCCCGAACCTGCAGTTACGAAACTTCCTGAACGCAGTTCGTCACCAACAGCTTTGGACTGCGGCTCCGATTCGCCGGTAAGCAGGGATTCGTCAACCTCTAAACCGTCGCTATTGAGGACCGGGCCATCGGCCACTATCTGCGATCCGCTGAGCAAACCCACGACGTCTCCGCGAACGATCTCGGTTGATACCAGAAAAACCTGCCCGCCCTCCCTTAGCACTGGGATCTTTGTGGTCGTTAGGAGCACCAAGTGATCGAGTGTTCTTTTGGCCCGTACTTCTTGCACGATGCCAACAAGCGTGTTCAACACCAAAATGATCCCAAACAAGCCATCCACGGCAGGACCAAGAACAAGGATGACGACGAGAAGAATTCCAAGGATGGCATTAAACCTCGTGAAAACGTTCGCCGTAATGATCTGTACGAAACTTCGATCGCTATGCCTCGAATCTCGGTTCGTCTCTCCGGCCATTTTGCGGCTCGTTACTTCCGCGGCACTAAGTCCACGTAAGGATTCGGAACCGGGAACATCTTGAACATTCACTCGAAGTCGTTACCCGCACAGGTGGCCAAGTAAACCTTCGCTGCGCATTTTCGGTCGCTGGTGCAGTGCAACCTTTTGCTGTTTCGCCACCTTCACTGCTGTAACGCCACGCTCTACTGACGCGTTGTTCTGAGATGATTAACACCGAGGATCACCAGAATGGTCATGAGCGCAGCGGCCACGACAGCCCCGATTGACGCTAGGCCTGCGATCCGGCCAACGGTCGACCATGCGTAGGCGGAAAGAAGAAGGCCGCGCAAAGTTTCGCCTCTAAAAAGCGTGTCTCTGGTCTGGGTGATCGTTGCAGCACTGGCTTTCAAGGTATCGATGGTGGCCTGGGGCTGCTTTGCGTCGACGGCTTCTTGCAGCGACAGTTTTGCTGC
>JAYUVJ010000219.1:0-7429 GCA_043754155.1 Acidimicrobiia bacterium | reverse complement strand
CATGCTCATCCCCCACGACCCGCGCTCAGACAAGGAACGTGCGCATTGGGAACGGAACTTCGCCATGATCGACGAGGGCGTGTTCGGCGCCGAGGACCTTGCCGTGTCGGAACAGATCCAGAAGGGGCTGGGCGCAGGTGCGAACGAGACTTTCGTTTTCGGCCGCTTCGAGCAGCACCTGCGGCGCTTCCACGAGAACTGCGCCTTGGTCGTGGCCAACGCCTGACGGGGCACCGCGCGGCGGACCGACATGTGCGTTAACCGTCGATTTGGCGTGCCGAGACGGTCATCGAGATTTGCCCCCTCGTGGGTGGCAATCCCCCTCAGCTATGCGGGTCCTCGTCGGGTTCCGGGTAGCGGAGCGGACACGAAGGAGCGAGCACTTCGCGGGTGCGTTCGTCGACCTCGGTGAGGAACGTTGCGTGGAACCGGTTGATGGTGTTGCTTAAACCAACGGTGAAGCAGATCTCGATGACCTGCTTCTCACTGAAATGCGCACGTAAGCGGGCGTACAGTTCATTGGTGATCGGTTCGTTCCGGGTCGATACCTGCGCGTATTCCACGATCGCCCAGGACGCGTCGTCGTAGATGTCCTGCGGGCGAGTCGCGTCGCCGAGATGCCCGAGTTGCGCTTCCGAAAGTCCAGCCGCTCGACCGAGCAGCACATGGGTCGGAATTCAATAGTGGCAATCGTTGGTCACGCTCGCGGTCAGATACGCCAGTTCACGCTGCGCAGGTGTCAGCGAGTTCTCGAAATACACCGTGGTACCGAAGTCGACCAGCGCCCGGAGCGCGCCCGGATGGTTGGCCATCGCGCGGTAGACGTTGGGGTCGACCGCTCTGTTACGGTGCCGACTCACCGATCTAAGCACCTCGACCGCGACTGGATCGGCAGTGGGGTCGTTGGAGTCGACGAGCGGTATTCGAGTCATCTTTGGTGTTCCTCACGAACGGTCGACGTGATGTCGTGCCCCTAACCTTAGCGCCTGCCCAGTGATGTCCGCCATTGACGCGATGACCAGCGCCGTGCCGATGGTGCAGGCCGGGCAACTAAGCGAGGTTCGCCGCGCTCGGCCAGGCCCATCCAACGCTGGCAAATAGGTCGCGTCGCCATATGGCAGCAACCGTGCCACCAACGCCCCGATCATCGCAGGTCCCAAAACGCCGTCAGTCCACGTTGGTCATCGCGGGTGCTGCTGTTCTTTCGCCGATAGGGGAATATCCACCGATACTGTGGTAATCCCATCATCGTGTTTAACGGTCAAGTCACCAATCGCGCTACTAATCGCTAACCCGCGTCCGCGAGGGTCCTCTCCATCCGGCATTTTAACTTTCGGTTCGAAATCGTCACCGTGATTGGCGACGCTTAGGCAAACATCATCGTCTGACAGATCCATTAAAAACGTCACTGCGTCACCTTCATTGCTTGCCTCCACAGCATTCGTCACCAGTTCTGAAGTAACAAGCTCCACATCGGCAACCTCGTCAGCGTTGGCATGATCGTCCTTCAACGCAGCAGAGACGATGCGTTTGGCGACGGCTCCCTCTCGAACATTGGACTGCACTTCAAGCTTCACGACTCTTCGCATAGACATCCATTCGCTGTTGACTTCTTTGAAAACGCTCCTGCTATTTGCTACCCATACTTCGACAACTTCAAACCACGGGATTGGCAACCGCGGCCTCACGCATCAGCGTGAGCGCCCCTATCTGCTGATCGCGAACTGCCAGTGTTACTCCGGAGGAGGACGGCGGTCAGGCGAGATCAGTGGCGCAAGTCCGTCGCTAGACATTTCAGCAGAGTCGAGTTAGGTTTTTCCTTCGGCTTGCGGCATTTGGCACCCATCCAGATCCCCGGAGATCCAGAGACAGGTACCCGAATTGCCGAACCAACTGAACCAGGCGAAAGCGAACCCGGCTGTTGCGAACCAAGTCTTAGGCGGTTTCCATTACAGAGCCGCAACTATGCACGCGTGGGTGACTACGGCGATAGTTTTTTTGGGTATCGGGCTGTGTTACGCAGCAGGCGCGGAATTGGCTTGGGGGATGTTCGGTGCTTCCACCATTGGTTTAGCTTTTTTTCCGCCCGCTGGACTAACGCTTGCCTCGATGGTGCTGCTTCCCAGACGATCTTGGCCAGCAGTCGTCGCAGCAATTCTCGTAGGAGAAATCGCGGTTGACCTTCGCCACGGGATGACTCTGGCCACTGCAATGGGGTGGGCGTTGGCCAACTCAGTCGAGCCGCTAGTGGGTGCATCGCTCCTACGCAGGTTTCAACGTTCGCCGCTTGCCATGAGTCACCGGCGAGGCATGTTTCGTTTCTTGTTGGCCGGAGTAATTGGCGGGCCTCTTGCGGGTTCGGTGGTTGTCGGGGCGATTCGGGCGGCGAACTCCAACAGTTCCTGGTTCTTTGGGGCCGTGCATTTTTGGGCTGGGGATGGGCTCGGTGTGCTTGCAATTGCCGCTCCAATCCTGGCCTGTTGGGAGATTCGGCCCTGGATCGCGAACCGCTTTTTACTCGAAGGGGTCGCTGCTGAGTTTGGGGTGTTGATCGTGAGCGTATTGGCGTTCTGGGTATGGTCGGCACCCCCCACGTTCCTAGTACTACCCGCGTTGGTGGTAATCGGGGTTCGCTACGCCACGCCGGGTGTCACCGTGGCCAGTGCCGTGATGGGCGTGATTGCGAACATTTCCACAGCGAGGGGACACGGCCCGTTTCTCCAGTTCGATACCTCACCTCAAAACCAACTGGCTTTCGTTCAGCTGTTCATTGCGTCGGTCACGATTACTTCGTGGTATTTGGCTATTGAGACTGCCGACCGCGCAACGTCCAGCGCAGCCCAAAACCTAGAGCATGCAGCGCGCGAACGGGCTGAGGCGACGAAGGCGATTGGTGATCTCAGTGAGAACTTGCTTTCGCCCGTCGACATGCGTGAGATCGCTACGGTGATGGGCGCGCAGGTTGGCACCCGTTTCGATCTGTCGCTTTGCAGCATTACCCTGGTCAACCAGGAAACCGGGCGATTCGAGCCAATGAATACCGGTATCCCAGGCCTAGTAGTAGAAGCTATTTCCCAATGGACGGTGCAAACCGATTTGCCTGGCCCGATAGCGGTCGCGACCGGCCAGGCAGTGTGGGTTGACTCGCAAACCGATCTGTTGGACCGGTTCCCCGCCCTGAGTGACTTGGTAAGGCTTGAAAATCTGCACGCGCTAGGTGCGTTGCCGTTGCAGGGTTCAGATCGGCTCCTGGGATACCTCGGTGTTGCCCGGAACGAGGACCGACCGTTCACCAGTGTCGAGCAAGCTGACCTGCTTGCCGTTGCTCTCGTCACAAGCCAGGCAGTGCAACGCGCGAAAATTTATGAAGCGGAACGACAAACTCGCCTCGATCTCGAGATAGCGAAGGCAAAAGTAGAGGTTTTGCTCTTGCAATCGACCATCGAAGGTGAACGGCTCCGGGAGAGCGAGAACCGCTTTCGGGCGATGTCGGATGGGTCTCCGCTACTGATTTGGGTCGCCAACGCCCACGGCGCATTTGAGTGGGCCAACGTTGCCTTTTGCGAACGCCTTGGCTTAAGTATCGAGCAACTGGTTCACGGCGAATTCCAGAGTCTGTTTCACCCCGACGATCTTGGATCGTTTCGAGAACTGTGTAAAGCATCGCTCGGCAACAGGGATCTGTTTACCGGGGAGTGGAGGATCTGGGTCGACGGGCAATGGCGCCGGTTCGAAATGTGGGGCAAACCCCGCCTCGATCCAGCTGGCGTGTTCTGCGGTTACATTGGAAACAGCATCGACGTGACCGACCAACGACTAGCTGAGGAACGGCTTCGCTCCATTGCGACGTTGCAACAACTGGGTCTGCGTCTCGCCGACGCGTTCGCCGAAGCGACCGACGACTTGGAGATCCAAACGGCCGTTACGGTTGCGTTGAACGCGTATCTCGGGGCGTCGCGTGTGCGATGGGTAGAGCTTGATGGCAACGATGACTTCGCACTTACAGGCATTACAGGCCGAGAGAATCCACAAACGAGCATCGACCCGTTTGTCGCATGCAACCTCGATCTTGTCGATGAACATGATTTGGGAGCAATGGAAACTGTGCGCAGGGGCCACACCTTGAGCGTCGCTGATGTACGCAACGATGACCGTCTTACCGGCAGATCGAAAGCGATTGCAGTCGAACTCGGTGTTGGTGCCTACGTAGTGGAACCGATCCGAGTTAACCGGCTCGTTACAGCCGTTCTTGTTGTTGACCACACTAACCCGCACCAATGGACCGATCTCGAGTTGGTCGCCATCAAAGAAGCTGCAAAGCGCACCGGAATAGCTCTGGAGGCTCAGGGCCTTGCCACTATGACAGCCAGGCTCCGACAGGCGGACCACGATGCCGTTCTCGCCCTTCAACACGCCCTACTTCCAAACACGATCCGCTGGAATCCCTGCGCAGTGGTCCACGCCCGGTACCGGGCCGCCTCGAATTTGATTGAGGTGGGTGGAGACTGGTACGACACGTTTGCCTGGCCGACCGGCCAACTCGGTCTTATGGTCGGCGATGTCGTTGGGCACAACATTGCTTCAGCGGCAGCGATGGGCCGCTTGCGTGCCGCTGCTAGTTCCCTTGCTGGCGAAACGGCACCAAATCCTGCCGTGATCCTCGACGCATTGAATCGCTTCGCTCACGGACCCGACGGAACTAATTTTGCAACCGCGGTGTGCGTAATTATCGACCCAAGTACCGGACGACTTAGCTACGCAAGCGCCGGACACCCCCCCGCAATAGTTGTGGCTCCAGACGGAACCGTCACTAGCCTCTTCCACCCCCAATCGGCACCGTTAGGAGTAGCTGTGAGACTCACCGGCGGCGAGGCATCCATCGACCTCGAGCCCGGCTCGCTGGTCGTACTGTATTCCGACGGGCTGATCGAACGGCGCGGGGAACCGCTAGACGTGAGCATTGCCCGGCTCGAAAACCTTCTCGCTGACAACCGTCACATGCCCGTAAGCGTGCTTGCTGATTTCGTCGTGGAGACACTTGCGGCCCACACACCACCCACCGATGACATCGTGATCGTCTGCTTCCGCTATACGCCAGTCGTTACGCAATTAAACCTTCATATCGATGCCTGTGCGGATCAACTCGCTGGCATGCGTAAAGCGGTGAAGACTTGGCTTGACACCGGCGAAATTGCCTCCGAAATTCACGATGACGTGCTCCTTGTTGTCGATGAAGCATGCGCAAACACCATCGATCACGCGTACCGAAACCGGCCCATCGGCGCCATCCACGTTGAGATATTCGACCACACACACCACCTTGTCGTGCGAGTCACCGACCAAGGCACTTGGAGACCAACATTGGCACAGAACGAGAATCGAGGAAGAGGCAAAATGATCATGCAAGCCCTCACTGACCGTTTTGAAATACATCACGACCAGAACGGGACGGTTATGAGTTGCACGATCTCTCTCAACTCGTCACGTTGGTGGCCCCGATCGATGAGCGA
Source organism: Acidimicrobiia bacterium (assembly GCA_043754155.1). Taxonomy (GTDB): domain Bacteria; phylum Actinomycetota; class Acidimicrobiia; order Acidimicrobiales; family JANYDT01; genus JANMZO01. The sequence goes on along the minus strand of JAYUVJ010000219.1, from coordinate 1,919 downwards.
AAGCCCTGAGTGACTTGCTTTCCGGGGGCCGCCGACGTGGCTGTCGGTAGGGGTTTTATGGTGCGCTCGGCTTTGCAATCAATCGTTCTCCACGTACTCGAGACACTGTTCCAACAATCCGTTCACTAGAAATATCGCTGACGTAGGTAGGCAAACGGAATGAAATTGGTCGGCTTGGATTGGCCGCACCGAGCGCAACGGGCACCCACGCTGTGGTCAGAAACGGACCACAGAGCACGTTGAGGCTTCGGGATGGTCCGCAAAAGCCATTATTCGCTTGTGCTTCCGTCGCAGTGCGATTCCGCCATATTTTCGGTGATTAGAAATTTTGAGACCGGGTATGGAGACGCTATGAACAAACGGGAGGCTTCAACTGGTGATCGCTCCAACACCTACGACGTCGCAGTCGTTGGTGCGGGATCGGGAGGGGAGCGTGTGGCCATGTTGCTTGGCGGAGGCGTAAATCAAGGCACAGCTAAGCGCGTGGTGGTGTTTGAGAGTGGGCTTGTAGGTGGGGAATGTCCTTACTATGCGTGCATACCCTCTAAGGAATTGCTATTTGAGGCAAACCGCGACCAAAACTCTTGGGATGAAGCCATAAAGCGTAAAGGCGAAGTAACAAAGCATCGAAATGATGAAGGCCACGCTCGCGACCTAGAGGCTGCGGGAGTAACACTTATTCGAGCGAACGCGATCATCGTTGGACCTGGCCGCATCCAGGCAGGCAGCGAAACCTTCGAAGTTGAGCACGTTGTGATCGCTACCGGTGCTGCACATCGGACGTTGGATGTAGAAGGCGGGGAGGGATTGTGGACATCGGCCGATGCTATGACGTCCGACGAACTTCCGGATTCTCTGATCATCGTTGGGGGCGGAGCTATTGGATGTGAGCTATCGGAGGTCTACGCCAAATTCGGCACCGCAGTTACCATTGTGGAATCCGGGGAGACTCTGATAGCGAGCGTTGAACCCGAAGTTAGTGCGGCCATGCTCGACCATCTCCGCAGTATTGAGGTTGCGGTACTCCTCGGGGTTGAAATAGAACGCTTGTGCGGAACTGTAGGTGATTACGAGGTTGTGCTGAAAGGTGGAATGGTTCTGTCATCTACTCATGTGCTGGTTGCCACCGGGAAGACCGCTCGTGTTCGCGGCCTGGGTTTGGAAAGTGTTGGGATTGACCCCGATGCCTTAGCAATCGATGAACGTGGCAGAATCGCGGGCGCCAAAAACCTATGGGCTGTTGGGGATGTCACGGGCATAGCGCCATACACTCATGGTGCCAACTCTCAAGCATTGGCGGTAGCTGAAAACATCGCTGGAGGGTCTTGCGACGTTCGTGGTCCGGTGATTCCGCGATGCATCTATACCCATCCACCGCTTGCAGCGGTAGGGCGCGCATCGGCCGAGTTTGACAATGCAGACATTGTTGTGGCCAGAATGACCTTTGACGACATCGCCCGGCCAACAACAGACTGTTTAGGTGTTGGTCTTTTGACCGTTGTCGCCGACCGTAAAACGGGTGCCATCGTGGGAGCAAGCGGATTTGGACACTCGATGGACGAGGTCATTGGTCAGCTCACCATGGCTATGGAAACCCAATGGCCGGTTCAACGTCTGCGTCGTTTAGTACAACCCTTTCCGACTATTTCAGAAATAGTCGGCGCAGCATACGAAGCGCTCACCAAGATGCTGGCTGAAGACGAAGTACAAACGAAGTTTGAGCAATTAACCAGTTGATAGACGTCGAAACAACGATCACAAAAGAATGAAGTGAGCGAGTCTGACCGGTTTATCGCCTGGACTGGACGTGATCCGATGATGCCGCTGGTAAGGAGCGATTTAGTTGTACCGGAAGCATTGCCCTGATATGCGCTTGACGATTAAGGGCTGACCACTGGAAACTTTGGATGGGGCGGGCG
>JAYUVJ010000218.1:0-13979 GCA_043754155.1 Acidimicrobiia bacterium | reverse complement strand
AGGTCTTCATCGAGTGGAATGATTTCGTGCACGGTTACCCCTGATTGCACGGCAAAGCGCGGCAGTGCGGTGCGGAACGTAGCAATGTCAACCACTTCTGCAAGGAGGTCCTCACCGTCAACTGAGAGCGACCGAACAGAAGGAGAACCTACCAACGCAGAAGCGAGGGCGCGTGCGTTGTTGGTGCCAACCCGAATCCGCAGCGGACGATCTTCCATAAGTGAACGTATCTCTGCATACTCGCCTTCCGCAGCCAGTCGACCCTCGGCGATAAGAATGATGCGGGAACCAAAACGCTCAACCTCTTCGAGCACATGGCTAGTCACAACCACGCAACGATCACCAGTGCCAAGTTCATGGAAGATCTCAATCATGCGGGCCCGTTGGCGAGGATCAAGACCATTGAGTGGCTCGTCCAGAATCAGCAGTGACGGTTTGTGCACGATGGCAGCAGCCAACTTCACTCGTTGACGCATACCTTTGGAATAGGCGGCAAGGGGCCGTTTGTCCTCTGGATCAAGTTCAACTTGCACAATGGCGGCACGGGCCGCCGCTTCTGGCGCAGAAACTCCACTCAGCTGGGCGGTTACGGTCACAAAGCGATGTGCAGTGATGGGTTCCAGCACCGTTTCTTGCTGTGGGAGCAACCCGATACGACCGAACACCTCGCGACTGGTGCGGGGATTGCTACCATAAACCCACACATTGCCGCTGGACGGATTCGTAAGTCCACACAGCAATCGCATCACCGTCGACTTCCCTGCGCCATTGGGGCCTAGCAGGGCGGTGATGCCGGTTCCGATGGTAAAGCTCACATCAGATACAGCAACGACGGGACCGAACCATTTTGAGACCTGGTCAAGAACAATTGGTGTTGAAGCATCGGGTGGGGCCGAGAGTTGAACACCCGAGTGTTTATCGTTACGACTCATCTGGTGACCTCCAGGTTGCGATACCGAAGCACAAGGATGGCCAAAGCAACAAATAACATTGCAAAGAACGCCGCCATGGTTGGTGCGAGGCCAAAGCTGATTTGCTCGACGGTCTTTCCATAGATTTGCTCCGCGAAAATGCTGGGTGTTCTCACCACGCTCACCAAGATTCCCGGTTTGATCTCAGTGAATCTACGCGACTCACTGAAACCTGTTCCGAGACGCCCAAGGACGGCCCCCACAACTTGTGTCACGATCGTCAACAAAACGAATCCAGCTGAAGCGAAACCTTTGCGATCCGTCATTGAGGCAATAGCTAAAGACACTGCGGAAAAGAATGCGGAGAGAGCAATTCCCGCTCCGAATACCCGTAACAGCAAGACCGGCAGGTCGACCAGGGCAGGCCCAACATCAAGGAACGACTTTGCAATTACCAACAACACAACGGGCCCGAGCGTTACTGCGCACAGCACGGTGAACACTGCTGCAAACTTGGCGAGGACGTACGACAGCCGACTTAGAGGTGAAGAGAGGTACACGCCGAGAATCTTGTATCTACGATCCGGGCAGAGTGCTTCGGGCGCTACGAAGGCCACGAACAATAAAATGGCGGTTATGACTGTGCCGTAGTACTCGTGATAATCGGGCAGAAACGTATCGAGTCTCTTCGGGAACATAACCGAAACCCCAATCACCACAATGGCGGGGAGATAGGCAATCCCGATTGTAAGTACAGGGAGGATTTTTGCTTTCGCACCTCGACGCAATCCGAGGATTCGTTGCAAGGTGGCCAGATAAAGGGTGAAGAACGCGCCCCGTACTCCCTTGCGCTCTCCTTCATAGCGTCGGTATCCGCGGTCAAAGATGCGCGCTTCGCCGGGGGCAGTTGATCCCTGCGCGGGAAGGTTGCCGGAGAAACCACCTGCCGCAAGGTGTGAATTAGTGCTCATGAGGTGGCCTCGAAGAAGACGTCTTCCAACGTACGGGTTTGGCGTTTCATAGATCGGATGCCCACACCAAGTTCGGCAGCCGTGGCCATGACCATGTCGTGAACGTGCGGGTGACTATCGGGATCGATCGTCAGCACGGTGTGGATGGCGAGTTCGTTGGCGGGGTTGTGGATCACATCTACCCCTCGTTGTTGCAAGCTGCGAACGAACGGGGCACTTCCGGTTTCTGAAGTGGCCAATTCCACAAGCAACGGACCAACTTGTTGACGGTTTGTCTCCGCAATCTCACCTCCTTCGCTAATGACGCCGTTGGCAATAATCACCACACGATCGCAGGTGCGTTGGATCTCGTCGAGGAGGTGTGACGACACGATCACGCTCAAACCAAGGTCGTGCCCGCAGCGATAGATGAGCTGCAACATGTCGTCGCGCTGGATGGGATCGAGACCGTTGGTGGGTTCGTCGAGCAAAACGAGCTTGGGATCATGAGCGATGGCCTGGGCAAGCTTGACGCGCTGTTTCTGTCCGGTTGACATTGTGCCGCAGGGCCGAGCCCGTTCTTCGCCGAGTCCAACCTCGTAAAGCGCATCGCTAGCTCGTCCGGCAGCGGCTCGGCGGGGGAGTCCATGAAGCTCCGCGACGTGACGGACGAAATCGTATGCAGTCATATCAGCTGGCAACGCCTCATGCTCCGGCGAATAGCCAAGGCGCTGCCGAACGATGGGCCCAGAGGTGATCGGGTCAAGATCAAGCACTTGTAACGATCCTGCAGTTGGTGCATGAAGACCAAGCATCATGCCGAACAGGGTGGTCTTCCCTGAGCCGTTGGCGCCGAGCAATCCCGTCACCCCCGGCTCAATGATGAAAGTGGAGTCACCAAAAACCGGCCTTGCTCCCCACGATTTTGCGACATGTGTTCCGGTAACAATCACCCGAGCTGCCTCTCCCTGTTCGCCAAACGGTTTTGCGCTCGTTGAACGAATCCACGAGCAACGCTGTCCGCTACTTCCTAACACACGCCTGCGGTCCCTCAGCGTCGGCCAATTCTTGGCCTTATCGGCGAATCCCTGGTACCACGGTTGAGGAGGTCCACTGGAATTCCTTTTCCCCAGATCGCAGTGCGGCAGGCCTGACCGACGATGCGGCGCCTATGGGGGCTTTGGTAAAGAATGTGCACCAGGGGTGATTTGATTCTTCCCCGCGGCGGTTGTGCTCGTTTGTGTGTGGATGCGCACGTGCACATTGGTACGCGAGCGTGCACAACCGCCGCGACCAATCTGCCTTCTTGCCGACCGAAACGATTCGCCCGGCGGTTATCGGATACTGCTCCACAATCTGGTCGGGATCTAAGGCTTGAGGATGGGGCGGTTGCCGAAGAGGCGGAGGATGTTGGGGGCGGCGCCGGTGGGGACGAGAACTTCTTTGCCGTCGATTCGTTCGCCGCGGACGGGAACCGTATAGGGCTTTAGCTTTGCAGGATCGAAAGCGCGCATATCATTTGCGAGACGGAGGATCTCGCTGGGGCCGAGTTGGTCGTCAATCACTACAGCCGATTGCAACGATTTTACGGTAGAACGCACACGGAACGGGTTGGTAAAACCGCGCTTACGGGCTTGGGCGAGCACTTCGCGAATGAACGTCTGCTGACGAGCAATCCGACCAAAATCCGATGTTGGATCGGTCACCCATTTCCCATTCGCGTCCTGGGTTTGAAAATGTCGGCTACGCACGAATCGAGTGGCTTGCTTACCCGTCAACAAATGGCATCCGGCTGGTTGCTTCAGCCCACTGAGCAAATCGCGACTCGGTTTGGCGAAGCAAATCGGAACCCCACCAATCGTGTCGACGATCTTCTGAAACCCCGCGAAGTTAATCACTGCACCATGATCGATGGGCACGCCAAAGTTCTCGCGGATAGCCGTGATGAGTTGGTCCTGTCCGCGGGCGTACACACTGTTGATGCGCGACTTCGTTGTGGATCCAGGAATCGTGATCCACAGGTCGCGGGGGAACGACATCAGCCAAGCCCGGCCGCCTTTGGCATCAATGCGCAACACCAAAATTGTGTCGGTACGCGAACCGGCCGTTTCGGGCTTGTCCTTCCCAAACTCCACAGCCTGTTCCGCGGTGATTCCCGTGCGATCGTCGAGGCCCACAATTAGATAATTTTTGGTTGCTGCATCGCCAAAGTAGCCAGCGGGACCCACGTCGGCGAGATCCACAACATTCTGTTTCGTGTTGATCACGTCGGCACCGCTGGGACGATTCGTTTCCGGTGCATTCGGAGCATCAGCCGACGGCATCGCACTCGGCAAACCCTCCACCGTTTCCGGACCGCTGCCATCAGAAGGCTCGCTCGACGCTGGGTCAACCGCAGCCGGATCACCCGAGGGAACGACACTAGGGTCAACACCGGGGAAAGCCGAAGGCGGACGAATCGACCCAGCTTGCACACCCGCATCTTTCGGCATTTTGAACGTCGGAATTTTCGAGAACTCCCAATACACACTGCCCGCCGCAGCAAACGCAACCACCAAAGCCACGAGCACCGAAACTACGAAATACCGGAGCCATTTTCTGCGACCCCGTCGTCCCCGTCCCGAGCGTTTTGGTTTTTTTGGTTTTGATGAACCGTCACCGCCAGGACCTACAGCGGGAATTGAAGCGTCGCCACTCGAAGCACCAGCCGCCGCCAGTCCGCCCGAATTCAGATCCGTTTCAGCCCTGCGAAGGGGCTCGGTAGTACCGCCAGAGGTCATAGATTCCGTCGTCATCACCGCTCCTTGTGTGCCGAGGGTAACGGGTTCGCAACGATCGCATACATAAACCCTGTTATCTCGCCCATGCCCACCCATCTTCCCAGCAATTTCGCTGATTCATCCGGCTTGAAGCGCCGACTGTGCTCATCTTGGGGATGGAATCGTACCCACAACGGCACAATTCGCGCCCAAAGATGACGCTACCCACACGTCTCGCACCGTTACCAGCGCTCACAGCCCGGCACGACCACCGAACCAACGAACCAACGAACCAACGAACCACCGAACCACCGAACCAACCGAACCACCTAGCCGAGTCACGCGGTCAGGAGGCGGAGACGACCTTGGCGCCTAGGACTTCGAGCTTGTCCACGAAGCCTTCGTAGCCGCGGTCAATCAGGCGGACGTTGCGGATCGTTGTGTTGCCCTCGGCCAGCAGTGCGGCAATCACGTTGGAGAAACCGGCACGGAGATCGGGGATAAAGAGATCCGCGCCTTTCAAAGGAGTGGGGCCATGGAACTCAGCCAAATGACTATGCCCGAGCCCACCAAAACGACACGCCTTACCCTTTGGACAGCCCGATGACACCCGGATATCCGCACCCATCGAAACCAACGCCTCGGTATAGCCAAAACGGTTCTCGTAAACTGTCTCATGGATCGTCGACACACCACGAGCCTGCGTAAGCGTCACCCCAATCGGGGCCTGCCAATCCGTCATCAATCCGGGATGGACTTGGGTTTCTAGATCAATGGCATTGAGCTCGTCGGCCTCACGCTTGAAATTGATTCCCTCAGGAGATGCCGTGAACCGGCCACCAAGAAGTCGGTACGCACCTAGGAACGACACCATGTCTTCAACCCGAGCATTGCGTACGAACACTTCACCATGCGTCGCAATCGCTGCACACGCCCACGAAGCGACCTCGAGACGATCAGGAATTGCTACGTGCTCATAGCCATGCAAGCTGGTTTGGCCGTGAATGATGATGGTTCGATCGGCGCCGAACATGATGGCTGCACCCATTTTTTGCAACACGGCAATGATGTCGAGAATCTCCGGCTCAACGGCCGCACCATGCAACGTGGTGGTACCTTCAGCCAGCACGGCACTGAGCAAAACCTGTTCGGTGGCACCCACGCTGGGGAACGGCAGATCAATCTCGCAACCCACCAAACGATCGGCCTTGATGTACCAACCATCGGGCTTTTCGGAGATGTCGGCACCGAGTTGTTGGAGGGCCATAAGGTGCCAGTTGACCTGACGTTTCCCAATATCGTCGCCACCCAAACCGGGAATGACCGCCTCACCGGTGCGATGCAACAAGGGGCCGCACAGCAAAATCGGGATCCTACTCTTACCGCTAAATTCGCCAAGGCGATCGACCGAAAGCGGCACCACCTTCGAAGCTCCAACGGTTACTGTGCCGGCCCCGTCATCATCGGTCTCCACGCCGACGCCCATGGCCCGCAACATGTCACTCACAATGAACGTGTCGGAAATACCCGGGGTGTTATGCAGGGTGCACGGCTCGGTGGTGAGCAACGCCGAAACCAGCTGCTTGGAGATCGAATTCTTCGCCCCTCTAACGCTCACCTCACCCTTCAACGGATGACCACCCTCGATCACAATCGTGTCGATTAGCGGGAAACCGGGTTCTCCATGGCGTGCGGCAGGCATCCTCGCAGCTTACCGGCGCTAGCTCGCTCGCATCGCTCATGAGACGGTGACCCAAAACTCTCTTGCTCATCAAGGATTGGGGCTGGCAGTAGGGTCGGCTTCCATGATTTGCGTGATTGCTGGTGGCGTTGGTGCGGCTCGGTACTTGAAGGCGCTGCTAGAAGTGGTGCCCGGCTCGGAGATCACCGCAATCGTGAACACCGGCGACGACACGGTCTTTCACGGCCTGCATATCTCGCCCGATATCGACACCGTCGTCTACACAACCTGCGGCGCGATCGATACCGAGCGTGGCTGGGGCTTGGGCGGCGAATCCTGGACGGCCATGCAAGCCCTCCGCCGGTACGCGCCCTATGGTGCGCCCGATTGGTTCAACCTGGGCGATCGCGACCTAGCCACACACCTTTGGCGGACGGGACAGCTACGGGCCGGTCGCTCTCTAACCGACATCACTGCAGACTTGGCTTTGGCCTGGGGCCTCACTATCAAGGTGCTCCCCATGACCAATGATCCCGTCGCCACCTTTGTGCAGACGGATGAGCATGGCGAGCTGGCCTTTCAGGAGTATTTCGTAAAACATCGTCACGGGGTAGCGGTTTCCTCCGTTCGGTTTGCCGGGATCGAATCGTGTTTGCCAGGGCCGAGCGTTTTGAGCACCATTACTTCCGCCTCTCGCATTGTCATTGCCCCATCGAATCCCATTGTTTCGATAGGTCCCGTCCTCGACGTCCCCGGAGTTCGCGATGCCCTAATCGCCCGCCGATCCAACGTTGTGGCCATCTCCCCGATTATCGCCGGAGCCGCATTGAAAGGCCCCGCCGACCGGTTGCTTACCGAGCTGGGCCACGAATCCTCCGCCCTGGGCATCGCCCGTCTTTACGCCCCGTTCGCCGCCACGCTAGTAATCGACACTTTGGATGCAGATTTAGCTCCTGCCATCGAAGCCTTGGGAATGCGCTGCATCGTTACCGACACCATCATGAGCCAACCCGGCGTCTCCGCATCCCTAGCCGCCGCCACGCTCAGCTGAACTAGCGGAAAACGACGAGAGCACCAGTATGGAGAATCCGCCGCATCACACGCAGCGAAGTAGCCAATCTGGCATGAACAACTCTGGCCGTGTAGTTGGTTGGTGCCCTACGCTGGGCGGCGTGTCGCTTTCAAATGCTGAACCATCATGAACCGTATTGAACTGATCCCGATTGAGGGAATTCCTGAGGTTCGCCCTGGCGATGTACTAAGTGCACTGATTATGGCCGCCGCCGATCCTGAACCAGGGATTCGCGATGGCGACGTGATTGTGGTGACGCAAAAAGTGGTGTCGAAAGCGGAGAACCGTTTGGTACCCGTCGACCCCGACATTGAGGACGATCACAAACGTTACGTGCTCGCCGAGTCCGTAAGAATCTTGCGACGACGACCAACCCCACGCGGCGAACTCATCATCAGCGAGACCTCACATGGCTTTGTATGCGCCAACGCCGGGATTGATCTCTCCAATATCGAAAAGGGATTCGCCGCGCTCTTACCGATCGACTCGGATTACTCTGCGCGCAGAATACATGACGCCATTAAGGGGCAAATGGGCATCCACGTCGGCATCATTATTTCTGACACGTTCGGACGAGCTTGGCGCAAAGGCCTCACCGACGTGGCCATTGGTTGTGCCGGTGTCGCAGGCGTTGTGGACCTTCGCGGGACTGAAGATGCTCAGGGCCGGGAGTTGCACGTTACCGAAGTTTGCGTTGCCGACGAGATAGCCGGGGCCGCCGAAATGGTTATGGGCAAAGCCTCAGGAATTGCCGCCGCCATCGTGCGCGGAGTGAACCCGCTGTGGCTTCGCGAGGGAAGTGTGCGAGAAGAAATCGTCCGCTCCCCCAACGAAGACCTCTTCCGTTAGGTCCCTACCTGAGTGCGCGCTGCCTTCTCTCGCCAAACGCTTCACACTGCATCCTCCGAGTCCGGTCGATAAACCCGCCGTAGACCACGAAATCAACCTGACGCAACCGCTACGAACCCCACCAGTCTCTCTGCACGTCGGCGGCGAGGAATGACTGGCGGCGAGGAATGACTGATTGACTAAGCAGGGGGCATGGGGAAGCGGGTGCCGTCGAACACGGTTCCCGCTTCGACGAACGCGCCGTCGCCGATCACGCAGTAGTTGGTGATGACAGAGTTGGCGCCGATGGTTACGTCGTTGCCGATGATGGCGTAATCCAGGCGAGCGCCGGAACCGATGGAAACGCCGTCGCCGATGACCGAGTTGGTGATTGAAGCACCCGAATCTACAGAACAACCGGTTCCGAGCACGCTGGTTACGACCGAGGCAGAAGCATCGATTGTGCAGAAAGCGCCGAGAACAACACCGTCGGCAGATTCTTGAGCAGCTTGGTGCAGGTTGGCTTCCACGTAGGTGGTGGGGATACCAGCGTCGATCCACCACTCGGTGTCTTGAGCGGCGAACAACGTGCCTTCGGCGACCAACAACGGAAACACGCCACGCTCGATGGAGATCCGTTCACCATTTGGTATGCGAGCAAAGAATCGCGGCTCCAAAATATAGGTACCGGCATTGATCCAATCAGTGGGGGCTTCGTCGCGCGGAGGCTTCTCCACGAAGGCCAACACTCGACCATCCGCATCGATTGGGACCACACCAAACGCTGAAGGATCTTCAACCTGAGTGAGAGCAATCGTGGCTTCGGCGCCGGAAGACTTATGGAAGGCCAGCAACGCACCAAGATCACCGGTGAGCGTGTCGCCATTGACAGCAATGATGGGCTCGGGCGAACCGTCGAGAAAACCCGCTTCTTCGGCAGCAAAACGAATGGCTCCACCGGTATCAAGCGGGCTCGGTTCAACCGCGTAGTGAACCTTCACACCACCAACCATGCCGGTCGGAAACTCGCGAAGAAACGCATCAGGCTTGTACCCAAGCGACAGCACGGCATCGGTGACACCGAACTGTGCGAGGTGCGTGAGCTTCCGTGTGAGCATAGGAATGCCCGCCACGGGGAGGATCGGCTTGGGCCTGGTGAAGGTAAGCGGGCGGAGACGAGTTCCCTCGCCACCCACCAAGACGACGGCACGCAACCGAGGCGTCGCCTGGGATGAGCCGGTCGTCATCAGATTTACGGTTTCTTGGTGGAGGCCGGAACTGTTGCTGCGACCGTAGCTGCAGGTGCAGCCGAGGTGGGCGCGACCGAAGCAGCAGCGCCAACAACGGTCGTTGCCGTTCCCGGCTTCACATCAATCTTGCCCTTGTCGCCGACGACCACCGTTGACCCGTCTTTACCGACGGTTACCGAGTTAGTGGTGCTATTGGTCGTGGGTGTTGGCGTTGGGGCGTTTTGGTCGCTTGGCGCAGCGAGAGCTTTTTCTGAAGGAGGAATTGGAACCTTGGTACCTTCAGGAGCGAAAACGAAGGCATATGCCGAGTCTTTGGTGATTTTCACCGAGCCAAAATCGCCGGTGTAGCGGATCGGGGTTGCCTTGGCATCTTTCCAGTAGAAGACAGAAATAACCGCCTTCTTGTCCTTCTTGGCTCCGCACTTGTCCTTGCTCACGTCAAGGGTGTTGAAGCTCGTCGCCGCAGAGTTTTTGATCCAAGTGATTTTCTTGGTGCTCATGCTCATCTTGGTGGACTCAAAAAATTTGCTCAACCGAGCGTTTTTGCCTGCGGCCTTGCGACCAAACGGGTGAGTATGAATCAAACCGTCTTCGTGAGCATGAATGCCCAACGGATCGGCTAGCGAGCCACCGTCGAATGGGGCTTCGTAGGTATCACAACGGTAGATGCCATACGCGGCGTGGATGTGGGTGTCGCTGATGAGATCGTTCAGCTTCTTCTCGGCCGTTGCGACCTTCTTCGCATCAGGTTTTTTGGCCCGAGCCAGAGCTTGGAATTCCTTCTGTGCGGCCTTTACCTTCTTGGAAGTTGATCCAGCGTAAGGAGCAGACTCCAACACCGACCGACCAATGATCGAGCCGACCACCAAAGCGATACCGGCTATGCAAATACCAATCACTGATGCATTGAACGAGGCCGATTGTGAGCGCGCCTTTCGAGCGGTCCCACCTCCGGCACTTGCTGCTTTAGCGACTTTTTTGTTTCCAGACGACGTTGCCACGGCGAGAGAGGTTACTCGCCATACCTCTCTACCCGGTTCATGGGCAAATGCGCGTGGGTGTGTCGGGGTTAGGGAGTTGATGGGTGCTGGCAGGGGCCCTACGGCGGAGGAAGCGGGATGTGGTGGAGGCGAGGGTTCGCAGGGCTAGCCCTAGGGCGACCGCTGGGAGCATTAGGCGGCGGGGTCCGGTGGCGGTGCGGGCCTCGAAGCGGAGCAGGGATCGGTGGTGGGCGACGATCATGCGGGTTGGGCGTTGTTCGCTGGAACCGCCGATGTGATGGGTGACGAGGGCCTTTTCTGCTACCGCCACCGACCAGGCTTGTTTACGGAGACGCCAGCAGAGATCAACATCTTCGACATACATGAAGAAGTCCTCGTCGAAACCACCGACTGCGTCAAAAGCCGTCCGTCTTAGAAGCATTGCCGTTCCGGAAACCCAGTCGACCTTGTGGGGGTTGAGGTACCTGCGGCTCCACGGATTGTTGGGGGTGATCAGTCCAATGAAGGCGTGCCCGGCAGCGTCGATCAGGTTAGGGAACGATCTGGCGCTCGGGTAACGGGTTCCGTCGGCATTGAGTACTTGGGGGCCGACGACGGCTATGCCCAAGTTTTCGTTCAGTATCGCAACCAGCTCACCAATGGCTTTGGGTTCAACTTCGGTATCAGGATTGAGTAACAAAACATAGGGTGCGTTGGTAGCGGCAACCCCTCGGTTCGCGGCCCGACCAAACCCCAGATTCGCCCCAGTTTGCAGCCATTCCACGTTGCGGTGTTTGGCCACGATTGGTTGGGAATCATCAGTCGAGGTGTTATCAACCACTAAAACTCGGTTGACGGTTGCGTTCCCATGCAGCACTGCACTGTTTTCGATACTGGCTAGACACGCGTTTAGAAACCGTCCGGCGTTGTAATTAACTATGACAACGTCAACCATGGTTCACCCACCAACCGCTCGCATTCCAGTTCGTGTGGACTTGGGTCGCCGCTAGGCCTTCGCGACTCCGACGGTTTCTGTGGGAAGGGATGTTTAACCAGCACCCAATTCCAGTTCTGCCAATTCCACGAGGTCTGCGTGCGGGTATGCTCACGGGAGCGCGGCTACGGTGGCTTTGAGTGCCGCTTCCCAGTGCGGCATGGCAGGGAAATCGATGCCTCGGAGGGCGGCGTTGTCGAGGATTGAAAAGGCCGGACGGGGTGCTGGACGGGCCGGGCGCAGTTCGCTGGATTGGATTGGCTTCACTCGCTCGGGATCATGGCCCGCGGCGGTGAAAATAGCTTTGGCGAACTCGCACCACGAGACTGCACCGGCGTTAGAAACGTGGAAAATTCCGGGGACTCGCGAGACGGCAAGGCTTCGCATTGTTATGGCCAAATCGGCGGTGAAGGTGGGGCAGCCGATTTGATCGTCGACCACGGTGACGGGTTTGGCTGCGGGATCACGGGCCAAGCGCAGCATCGTTTTGACGAAGTTGTTGCCGAACTGTCCGCAAACCCAACTGGCTCGGACGATCGTGGCGTTGTGTCCGAGGATGGCTTGGGCTTCGTATTCGCCGCCGAGTTTGGAGCGTCCGTAGTGCGAGATCGGGCCGGTGGCATCCCATTCGGTATAGGCGCCGCCTCCGGTTGGTCCGGTTCCTCGACCATCGAACACGTAATCGCTGGAGACGTAGATCATCCGTGCGCCTATTAACGCACAAGCTTCGGCCACGTTGCGAGTTCCAAGGGCATTGGCTCTATACGCCTTCTCCGGCTCGGTTTCGCACCCGTCAACATTGGTCCATGCGCCGCAATGCAGCACCACTTCGGGCCTCACAGCGCCCAACACCTGCAGCGCCTGTTCCCGATTCCCTGCATCCAATTCACTATGCGCGCAGAGCGTCAACTCATCACCCGCCGCACCCAACACCCCAGCCAACTCCGTCCCCAACTGCCCACTGGCCCCAGTAATCAACGCACGCATCCCCCCACGTTACGTGACCTCACCACCGAGAGGAGGACGTCCCAGCGCAACCCCTCCATGTCGGCAACCCACGGTCCATTTTGGTTTGGCGTCACAACCGAGCCGCACATTTTGCCCGCCGCTCCCTTTGTTCAGTCATAGTTGCGAGTGGAGCGCCACTTGACGAATCGAAGCTATGTGTGAATCCGTCAAGTGGCACTATCTCGCAAATTGATCGACGCTCGTGAATACGATGTCACTTTCTGGGGGAGGCGTTGCTCTTTGAGGGCGGCGTTGGCCACTTTGCGGAGGTATTCGCCGTAGGTGGATTTGCCGAGGGCTTCGGCTAGGTGTTGGAGTTGAGCGGCATCGATCCAACCGTTTTCGAAGGCGATCTCTTCGATGCAAGCAATCTGTACGCCTTGGCGGTGTTCGAGAACCTGCACAAAGGTTGAGGCTTCCAGCAGCGAATCGTGGGTTCCAGTATCGAGCCAGGCCATGCCTCGACCCAAACGAGCCAAACGAGCGGTCCCAGCATTTACATAGTGCTTGTTGACGTCGGTAATTTCGTATTCGCCGCGGGCCGAAGGTGCGAGATCGCGGGCCACATCCAAAACGGAATTGTCATAAAAGTACAGCCCTGTAACCGCAAGATTGCTTTTGGGTTCGGCGGGCTTTTCCTCGATCGACAAAATTCGACCCGTCGCATCAATCTCGGCCACGCCGTAACGCTGGGGATCGTTGACCTGGTAGCCAAACAACGAGCATCCACCTTGTGAACCAATCGCCGCCACATTCGCGGCCAGCACATCACGCAGACCTTCGCCATAGAAAATGTTGTCGCCAAGAACCAGGCAAACCCCATCTTCACCAACATGGTCGCGACCGATAACAAACGCTTGAGCTAAGCCATTAGGAACGGATTGCTCGGCGTAGGAGAACTCGCATCCGAGATCCCGTCCGTCACCCAAAAGGCGCTCGAACAACGGCAAATCGTGCGGCGTTGAGATGATCAGAATCTCGCGAATCCCGGCCAACAAAAGCACCGAGAGCGGGTAGTAAATCATTGGCTTGTCATACACCGGCAGCAATTGCTTGCTCACCGATTTCGTTACCGGATGCAACCGAGTACCACTACCACCAGCGAGAATTATGCCCTTCATGGCCGTTCACCCTACTTGGCCCGTTGAACCGCAACCAGGCTCAAACGACCCATTTGCCCTGTGACCTAAGAGCACGAGCCGATGGCGAGACCATAACCAAGCAGAGCACAAGGCTTTTCGTACGGCGAAGCCGGACTTAGAAGACTTCACCTCAACCCCTAGTGCACATTGGCGCGAACTCCAAGTGCCGTTCGCTCGCCCGTCCGCAGATCCCTCAAGCCGTTGGCAGGGTCACTTCTGCTGCGCGGATGTGAACTACGTCGGCGGCGCTGATGGTGTGTGTTGTGCCACCTTCGGTTGTCACGAGAAGTTGCCCATCTCCATCGATTCCTGAAGCGGTTCCGATGATCTCTGAGCTGGGCAGCATGGCCCGAACTTCTCTGCCGACGGTGATGCAACGTTGGCGATACGTTTCCAAAAATGCG